>NZ_LUFH02000055.1 GCF_001586785.1 Sphaerospermopsis aphanizomenoides BCCUSP55 | reverse complement strand
GATGGGGAGATGGGGAGGTAAGGTTTTACTTGTATGTTTAACAACTAATACCCAAAGGGGAGCAAGAGCAACCCAGGTGAAAAACCAAGCGCCGATAGGGGCGACTGTCACCCCCATCAATGTTCCACTAATTAAAGCTACTAAATAAGGGAGTAAGGAATAAAACCTCTCCCTCAACTGTTTACTCAGAGTCTTCAGCATCTCCAGCATCTGGGGGAACGACTGCTACTCCGGTGATGGCATCATCTTCGTCTAAACGCTGTACTCTCACTCCGGTAGCTGTCCGTGATTGTACGGAAATAGCATTGACGGCTTGACGAATGATAATACCGCGATTTGTCGCCATCATAATTTCTTCGTCACAGTTGACAATTCGCAGGGTTGCCAGTTGGTCTTTGGTTTTGCGGTTTTTGAATTTGGTGGCGGTTAAACCTTGTCCGGCGCGGTTTTGTAAGCGGAATTGTCCCACTGGTACGCGCTTTCCATAGCCACCCATTGTAATTACTAACACCCAAGGACCAGTGCTGTTGTTGTTTGGTGTTTCTGTGGTTTCTAAGGTTTCTGTGGTTTCTTCTGTGATTTCGGTAGTTTCTTCAATGTCGATGCTTTCTTCTTCTATTTCCGCTTCTGTTTCTGTATTTAAAGTGTCGAGAATGGCAGCAGGAAGAATATCCATTCCGACCAGTTCATCTCCGGGCTTGAGTTTCATGGATTTTACCCCACGAGTTGCCCTACCGAGGGGACGCAGTTGATCATGAGTACAACGGAAGTGAATGGCCATCCCGTGACGTGAACCAATGATAATACTATCTTCTACTTTGGCGCGTCTGACCCAGCGCAGTTGGTCGCCTTCTTCTAAGGATATGGCGATTAAACCGTTAGCGCGAATGTTGCTAAATGCTTCCAATGCGGTTTTTTTGATGTTACCGCCTTTGGTGAGCATGACTAGATATTCTTCGCTGCTAAATTCGTCTACGGGGACGATAGAGGTGATTTTTTCTTCTTTGGGAATGGGTAACATCTGCACAATGGGTGTACCGCGACTAGTGCGTGAACCCACGGGTATTTGATAGGCTTTGAGGCTGTAGACTACGCCGCGATCGCTAAAGAATAATACGCTGTCATGGTCGCAGCAAGTTAAGAAATGCTCAATGGTATCATCATCTTTTACCTTAGCACCGGCTTTACCTCTGGTAGCACGGCTTTGGGCTTCAAAGGTGTTAACGGGCATCCGTTTGATGTAACCTTGTTGTGTCAGCAGAATCAGGACTTTTTCGTTAGCTATTAAGTCAATATCATCTATATCCCCTTCTGCGTGGGTAATAATTGTCCGTCGGGGCGTGGCAAATTGGGTTTTGATTTGGGTAACTTCGGTTTCGATAATTTCTAGTACCCTTTCCCTTCTGTCCAAAATATCCCGCAAGTCTGCTATTTGCACCTGTAATTCTTCATGTTCCAGGCGAATTTTATCTGCTTCTAAGGCTGTTAACCGGCGCAGTTGCATTTGCAAAATGGCATCAGCTTGGACTTCAGAAAGTCCATAATTAGTGATTAACTCACCTTTGGCTGAGGGTGCGTCTGGGGCGCTACGAATGAGGTTAATTATTGCATCTAAATGTGATAAGGCAATTAATAACCCTTGTAATAGATGATCTCGTTCTTCGGCTTTTTTGAGTTGGTAACGGGTACGTCTGTTAATGGTTTCAATGCGGAAATCCAAAAAGACGTTGAGGAAGTTTTTCAGGGTGAGTATTTGGGGTTCCCCGTTGACCAAGGCCAACATATTCGCGCCAAAGTTGGACTGGAGTGGTGTTTGTTTATAAAGGTTATTTAAAACCACACGGGGATAGGCATCGCGTTTTAATTCGATGACGATTCGCATTCCGTCACGATCGCTTTCATCTCGAATATCTGCGATGCCCTCAATTTTCTTATCATTTACCAACTCGGCGATTTTTTCAATTAATGCGGCTTTGTTGGTTTGGTAGGGCAATTCTGTAATAATAATTGCTTCCCGTTCTGGACGATTGCGTTGTTCAATGGTTTCAATTGTCGCCACACCCCGCATGGTAATTGAACCGCGTCCGGTGGTATAAGCTTCTTTAATTGCTGATGTTCCCAGAATTTGCGCTCCGGTAGGAAAGTCTGGCCCATGAACATACTGCATTAACTGCATATTCGTGATTTCTGAGTTGTGAATTAATGCCACTAACCCATCAATCAATTCTCCCAAATTATGCGGAGGAATATTGGTAGCCATTCCCACGGCAATACCAGAGGAACCATTCAGTAATAATTGGGGGATGCGGGAAGGTAAAACTGTGGGTTCTTGTTGTGAACCGTCGAAGTTATCAATAAAGTCTACAGTTTCCGCCTCGATGTCTTGCAGTAGGGAGGCACTAGTTAAAGCTTGCAAACGACATTCTGTGTACCGCATTGCGGCTGGGGGATCGTTGTCGATAGAACCGAAGTTACCATGACCGTTGATCAAGGGCGATCGCATGGAAAAATCCTGCGCCATCCGCACTAAGGCATCATAAACCGCTGTATCACCGTGGGGGTGATATTTACCTAACACTTCCCCCACCACACGGGCGCTTTTCCGAAAAGGGCGATCAGGCAGCAGCCCCAACTCATGCATAGCGTAAAGGATGCGACGATGCACAGGTTTGAGACCATCCCTGGCATCTGGCAGCGCCCGACCTACAATTACGCTCATGGCGTATTCCAGATAAGACCGCGACATTTCGTTTCGCAGATCCGTCGGGATAATCCTCTCCTGTGAGGTTGTCATAAACAACAAAACTCCAAAAAATGTAGATTTTAGCCTTTATGCTTGACAAAATGCAAAATTATGTCAAATTAATCTTGAATAATTGTCATATTTTGATATAATTTTAACATAAAGTTGACATAGTCTGTGGACAGAGTGGCTAACCCCAAGAATAATATCTTCTAAACTCAAACATAAAATTTGGTATTAACTGTTATAATCAACATTATATGTTTATTATTGGTGTCAATGTACAAGTCACCAATTAATTCATAAATATAACAGTCTTCTGTATAAAAACCAGTTTTTTATATAGAGAAAGTAAACAAATTGTGTACTTTATTTAGAGAGCTTCAAATATTAGATTATCCGATTTATTAGGAAATAGTGAAATGTCGTCTTTATCATCCTCTATTTCTGCAATTATATTGCTCAGTTATAATAACTCAATTTCTGTACTTTCCAGATTTAATGCTAAAATACCATGTTGAGAATTAGTTTCTGCCTCACTCCATAGTCCAGATTTCAACAATGGACAATTAACAATTGAAAATTGACAATTACCTCTCTCTAGAAGTGAGAGGATTGGGGAATAGGAACATAGGAACTGTTTGATTTTTTTTCCTTCAGGACTTACGCAAAATATCTCTCAAACCCGCTTCTCTACCCTTCGGTAACACCTGAGCGCACGCTACGCGAACGGTGAACTTAATTCATTATTCCGTGACTTGTGCGTAAGTCCTATCCTTGAAAGGAGAGGTTTTAAACCTGGAATGAAACAATTGTCAATTGTCAATTATCAATTATCAATTATCAATTATCAATTATCAATTATCAATTAATAAAGAAAGCTTATCCCATACTAACATTAAACAAATAGCGGCGATTTACTATAGATTCTCCTGCCGCAAACTTAGTGCGAAAAAGGGCTAAATAACCTGATTTTACTAACCATACTTTTTCTATAAAATCTAGTAAAAATCTTTGATCTACTTGAACCTGATATGTTCTGATCATATAGCAGATAACAGTGAACAGGTAACAGAATTGAAAGTCTTTTAGTGTATAGGTTTTTAGGTAAATTTTGGATTTTATGCAAGTGCATACCGCTATAAATATTCAACCAGATTCAAAATGATCTTATTCTACAATCTCTGGAATATAAAAATCTAACTTTGCGTTCTTGCTTTGCGTCTAAGAAAGCGGGATCTCCTGACGGAAATTGCGTCTGTGCGTGAAACAAAACTAAAACGGGTTATGCCTGTTTATAACTTGGGTAATTTTCCAATTATTTTTCATACTCACTAGGTGTTCTATGTGATAATCTTTCAAGGTATCTGTGAGGATTTAGCCTGTCCATCAGGCATTGTATCCTAAATCAGCGAAAAACATAATGTATCAATTCCAGGTTAGTGCATACACACAAACTGGTGAATCCATTGGTATCGTCGGTTCTACTCCCGAATTGGGATTGTGGGACATTAACAAATGTATTCACCTCCGTACAAGTGCCGACTGCTATCCTTTATGGTGGACAGATAAAGAAATTGACATTCAGCCATCTTTGGAGTCTGATGATTACCAAAGAGTAGAATACAAATATGTACGCATTGATGCCAAAGGCCGTGGACAATGGGAAGCTATAGGTGCAAACCGTTGGCTACCAATTAAACCTGAAGAACAGTCCCGTACTATTACTGTGGATGATGGTGCTTATGGTTATTTACAGCCCTATCCCTTTGGATACTTTCAGGATATTTCTGACATTAAACCCGTTGAAAAAGAGTCCGGCGGTCTGAAAATTGTGGTTATTGGCAGTTCTGTTGCATTAGGACAGAAGGCTTGGTTATTGAGAGGTTGGGCTTGGCAGTTGGCACAGGATTTGCAGCAAAAATATGGGCATCAAGTCATAAATTTATCAGAGTCGGGAGCAAATGTTAGCAGAACGATCGCCCGATTTGCCTCAGTTGTCACCCCGGAAAAACCAGATATAGTGATTATTGCCTTATCTTTGGGTAACGAAGGGTTAGCTTACTGTCCTCCTCATGAACGCAGGGCAGTACAAAGGCGGTTTGAAAGTGGCTTGCAGCAGTTGGTAAAAATGACCCGGACACTGGGCGCACGTCCAATTTTAGGGGGAGTCTATCCCAATGGCGATTTTTCCCCTGAACATCATTGGCTGTTGAAGGATACACATAACCGAATGTTGAATTGGGGTGTGCCAATTTTAGATTGGTTAGCACCATTAGATAATGGTCAGGGACGCTGGCAAGAGGGAATATCTTTTGACCCATCTCACCCTAACACCATCGGTCATAACCTGATGTATGAGGCCATAGACCTGCGCCTCTTCCACATCGAAAAAGACGAATTAGCAAAAGAAAAACAACGCTTTTGGCAACCGAACGAAGTCCCCATTTACCTTGATGATGCAGGTTTCTATGTCTGTGCTTGTATCGAAGAGAAGAGTTTGCGGATTAAAAATCCATCAAAATATAGTTATACCATCGCTCCCTATTGGCAAGAACTACAAACTGTACTGCAAAACAAGGCAGGATTAATTCCAGGTATCTACATTGCTAAAAATGCTCAGAAAGGAATACTCCCATTTTTTGCTGTACAAGAGGATGGCGTGATCGCTACAACTGTGGATATCCCCCCTGGTGCTGAAGTAGAATACAGTGCCGCCTTCAATCTCTTTGCACCGAATAACTCACAAGTTTTGTTTTATGATGGGCATCTGGGGATTTTGCAAAAAGACGAACATCACCTCTGGATCATCAACGAATCAGATAACGAGTACAACATCCAGCCGATGTGGCCGGAGGTACGTAAGGCATTAAAAGCCATGCCATCGGGTGTATATGAAGATCCACTTCATGCCGATGCACCTTTTCGTACCATGATGATTGGCAAAGAAGGGTTAGAAAGCCGGGTGAAAGCACCACCTAAATCAGCAGTATTTTTGCAATACAAGTGCAAATTATCGGATATTAGCCGTGTGGCTATTCTGCCTTTAGGCGATCGCTGTGCTGTCCGCATGATGTTGTACAAAATGGAATACGATGGTCCAGCCTTTCCCTTTGATTTGACCCGCACCACCAAGATTGCAGATATTGCGGACATCATCGAAAACCGTTTTTATGATATGTGGAATCCTCATTTGCTGCATTACAATTCCGACGAACGCAGAATTTATCATAGCAAATGGGGCGGTCTATCCTTTGCCCATGAAGTTGAGGACACGGAAGACCCTGTTAACGATATGTCTCCCGTCCATGAACGGATGCGAGTTCGTTATACGGCACGTTCGGAAAGGTTTTGGTATGTACTCGATCATTGTGATCAAGTGTTATTTATTCGTACAGGAATTGCTGACCGAGGTGGAGTAATTGATCTGTTGAATAAGTTGGAAAAAAAATGTCAAGGTAAGCCTTTTCAACTGTTGATTCTTTCTCCCCAATCCTCTGATGAGTTCTCAAATCTGCCTAATGTATTGCATTACAATTTTGAGTTTAATCCTGATCGGATGTATGACGATTTGGGACATTGGATGTACTGCACAGATGTAATGAAAGGGATTTTAGAATCTCTGGGAGTGTCCAGTAAAAATCTGTTTTGGTGTCCACCAAATCCGCCGAAGGGGTGAGAAAGAAACTAGGTAGGGGGTGCGATTTCACCTCCCCCAAGTGTTAAATAGCAGTATCAGAGATTTTTCCATTTCAGAGAGGTATATATGGTTGAGATATTAAAAATTTTAGCGCCAGCACTATTAGGTATTATAGGAGGTGTACTGAGTGGTTGGTTTACCCAGCGTTCAGGTTATGCCATAAAGCAAAAAGAAAAAGAGAACGAGGAACGAGATAAGCTTAAGCTTCAATATTTAGATCCTCTGCGAGTTGCGACACAAGACTTACGTGATCGTCTTATAGAGATTAGAGAGCGTCAAAATCAAAAAGATCCAATTTTGCAAACTGGTCTTCAACAGCTTATTTCAAATAAAACTGGTAATGCTGCCAACGATCTCCCATACAAATATATATGGCAAAATAAAGGTGATTATGCAGAATGGGCAAATGGCATAGGATGTTTTTCATTATCTACGCTAAGAACAACAGCTTTATATTTCTATCAGGCAAGTAAGATTCTTCAGGAATTACCTTATGTTAAATTAAGTTCTGGGGATGATGTAGAACTACGAAAACATTTGATCAATGTTAGAAGCGCATTAGGTGGGTCTTATGGAATTTGGAACGAGTTGCAGGATTCTATAGGTGAGTATCTTTTAAAGGAGAACGGTAAACTTAGAAATTACAGGGAATTTTGTTATGAAATAATTGATGACGTGAACTATTTTTGGTTCTATCGGCCTATTCGTTTCTTTGCGGATTTTCATCTAAAATCATCTAATGAGGTGGATGAAATGATTCAATCTCTCGATACATTAGATAGGTTTCTGAGTAATCAAACTCCACACGAAAACCAGTCCAAACCAAATATTAGATTTCGTTCACTAACTAATCATCGTGTCCACCGAACTGCTTCATAGTTTCACTGCCTTGTTGAAATGGGTGTGAAGTCCAACAGATAAAGAATTTTGATCTTAAGTGGACACCAATAATTATCCCACTCTATTTTTTTCATCTGGTTGTATACTTAGCCTCTAATTGTATCGCAGATGGGGTATAATTATTGCAATAGGATTAAGTGATGGGATAACCGCAATGCGATCGCGTAGCAGTGATGCAAGCAGATCGCTCTTCTTGTAGATTGGATTGACAAAAGGAAACCCCACAAACAAAGTTTTCTGCAATTAAAATAGAAATATCATTTAACAGTGAGGTATTTATGAGTAAAGAAGAAGAACTACTGGAAAACTGGCGAGAACTCGCACCCGAAAAGCAACAAAAAGTTTTGGAATTTGTGGAACTCCTAAAATCAGAACCAGAAACAACCACCCCCGCCTCTGATTTTGTACCACAAACTCCCTTGGCACAGAAATTATGGGAAATTCGACAACGAGCCATAAGGACTGGTTTGCGACTGCTGAACGAGGACGAAATTGAACAGGAACTGGCTGCACGTCGAGGTGGATTTTGTGAGTCGTAGGAAGACATTTTCTCAAGTCTTCATTCTTCTAATTGCCACAGAAGAAGGATATTTTTTCTTATCAATAAGTAATTGACGTTCTAATAAACGAAGTTGATCATTAAATCCTAAAATCCTAGCAGTTACTTGTCCTATATCTGTCAGCGGTTCAATTGTAGAATCATTCAGTTGAAAATGTTCTCCCCAATTATCCCAACGAGGATGATAAAAACGGAAAAATTCTTTTTTATCGAAAATGATTGAACCAATATCACTCCCTTTAAAACGATTACAATACACACAACAATAAGCGAGATTATCTATATTTGATGAGCCACCATGTTTAATACTAATAATATGATCAATGGCACATCCGAGAATGGTATCATTTTCAGAAATAAGACAATATTCACATAAATAATCGGCTCTTTTGGCAACTAAACGGCGAACTTCTTGATTCAAATAAGGACGCTCCATAATTAAATTTTAAGCCTCCTCTTTAATAAAATCATAAGCGCGAGCTTTTGCTAATCTTAATAAATGTTCCAAAATCAGATAATGATCTAATTCTGATTTTTCGTCTGAAGAAATACCCTCATTCTTCTCACGAAAAATTAGATCAGCCACTCTTTCTTTTACCGTTTCTGATGCTTGAAATTCAATTAAACTTTGAGATGTTATCCCAGCCGCAAGAAAGTTGATTATTTCTTCATAAGCTAGATTAATACTGATTGATGTTTTCATGATGATTTACCATCTCTCTTATTAAAGATATTTTTGACATCTTTAAACTCATGACTTATTGTAACACTTTTTGCGGGGATAGCGCAGCACTGCTACAAGCAAATTGCTGATATTATAGGATGGGTTAATTATCGGCTTATTATCCTGCGTGAAATAGTTCAACCACCTGCGGTTTAGTTACTTTCCCCATAGCATTGCGCGGTAATTCATCAACTATGATAATTCGAGTGGGAATCTTATAAACTGCCAATTGTTCCTTTGCCCAACTCCTAAAAGCTTCTAATGTCAATTGGCGTTGCGATCGCAATACTAAAGCTGCACAAACTCGCTCACCCCATTCTAAATCAGCAACCCCAACTACTGCACATTCCTGAATATCTGGATGGGTTCTTAACACTTCCTCAATTTCTAAAGCGGAAACTTTATACCCTCCCGTTTTGATGATATCAACGCTCATTCGTCCTAAAATACGATAGTTGTCATTCTCGACTATGGCCGTATCTCCAGTACAGAACCAGCCATTGCTAAATGCTTTTTCTGTTGCTTGGGGGTTTTGCCAATATTCTAAAAACACTCCAGGACTTTTAACTTGAATTTCTCCTGGTGTTCCTGGTGAAACTAATTCTCCACTTTCATCTACTAATCTAACTTCTACTTGTGGTAAAGGTTGACCCACATATCCTGCGTACCTTTGACCGTGTAAAGGGTTGGATAGCGCCATACCAATTTCTGTCATTCCATAGCGTTCTAGGAGAAAATGACCGCTAATACTTTGCCACTTTTCTAATACTTGCACTGGTAAAGCTGCTGAACCAGAAACCATCAAACGCATTTTCGCACAGCCTTGTGACATGGTTTTTTGGCGTTCCTGAGTAGCATTTTCCCAAGCAGCAATTAATTTTACATAAATTGTTGGTACTGCCATCAATAGGGTTAAGTTAACCTCACAAATTCGATGCCACACAGTTTCAGCATCAAATTTGCTCAATATGTGGCATTCCGCACCAGCCCATAAAGCACAAGTTAGGACGTTAATAATCCCATGAATATGATGTAAAGGCAGTATATGTAAAATGCGGTCATCCGATGTCCATTCCCAAGCAGTAATTAAACTAGTTACTTGCGCTTGAATATGATCATGGGTTGTCACCACACCCTTGGGTTTACCTGTTGTCCCACTCGTATAGAGAATTAATGCCCGTCTTTTAATATCTACATCTGGGAGACTACCAACATGATCTGGGAGCGTTTCTGAGGTGAGAATAAAGCGCAAATTTTGTGCTTGGGTAATTGGGCGTAATATATCCTCAAATTGGGGATGGGCAACAATAATTGATGCGCCTGAATTGGTAATCACATACTCTAATTCTGGTCGCGGGTGGGAAATACAAAGAGGTACCGCTATTCCCCCAGCACGCCAAATTCCCCACTGAGTGGCTACATACTCAAACCCAGGTGGAATAAGAAAAGCAACTCTCTGCTCTTGTAAATCTTCTGTATCCTTAAGCAGACCTGCGGCAATTAGACTAGAGATACGAAGCAAATCCTGATAGGTAAATGCTCCTTCATCTGTCACAATTGCTATTTTCTCGTTATGTTTTTCAGCACGAGTAATCAAAGGGATATTCACGTTATATTTACCATTTTTGACACTCTAACCTGCTGATGAGATGATATCCCGATTCTATAATTACTTCTAATTACGACAACATAAGTGATTCGTTTTAGTAATTATTCAGTCAGGCTAGAATGGCATCCAGTATCCTGACTTTTCGATCTCATGCTACCAGTAATTTATTCTGACGAATTTTTAGATCACAAAACGGGGCGCTATCATCCAGAAAAACCAGATCGTTTAACTGCGATTGTCAACGCTTTAAAGAATGCTGAATTTTCTGCACAAATAGAATGGGTAAATCCTACACCTGTAGAAACTCAATTAATGTCTTGGATTGAAACTGCCCATAATCAGGCGTATATTCAGAAACTTAAAGATATTGCTTCTAGTGGTGGCGGTTATTTGGATGGAGACACTCCTATTTCTCCCCGCAGTTATGATGTGGCTTTGTTAGCGGTGAGTGCTTGGTTAGATGGGGTAAATCAGGTTTTAACCAGGGAAAATCCCGCTTTTGTACTGGCACGTCCACCGGGACACCATGCGGTAAGTAATACGGGGATGGGGTTTTGCTTATTTTCTAATGCTGCTATTGCTGCCTTATACGCTTTACAACAACCAGGAATTAACCGCGTTGCTATCTTAGATTGGGATGTACATCATGGTAATGGTACTCAAGCCATTGTCGAGAGTTACTCCGAAATTGCATATTGTTCTCTACATCAATATCCAGCTTACCCCGGTACTGGGAAAGCTTCTGAAAAAGGTTTGCATAACAATGTTCTCAATTTACCTCTACCCCCTGGTAGTGATATCAGCGTCTATCAACCTTTGTGGGAATACAAAATATTACCGTTTTTAACTAACTTTCAGCCAGATTTACTGATTGTTAGTGCTGGCTATGATGCCTTAGCAGATGATCCTTTAGCAAGTGTCAATTTGCAACCTGAAGATTTTGGTTTATTCACAGAATATTGTTTAGGTATCACTCGAAAAATTCTCTTTGGTTTAGAAGGTGGTTATGATTTACCAACACTATCAAAATCAGTGGTTGCTACGATTAAAGGCTGTTTAATTCCAGGAATTTAGGAATATGGGGTTAGCAATGCTAAACCCCTGCTTGTGTTTAATTTAATATTTGGTGGATTTACGGATTCTATACTCAACTATATTTAAGATGTTGCCACTCAAATTAGTATGCTTATATTTAGTAAATATTTGCCCTCCTAGCTTTTCTGCAATTCTTCTACTGGCGGTGTTTTCCTGATCTACAGGATATCTAAGATATTCGTATTCTAAATGAGAATCAGCCCATTTTTTCAGGGCTTGAATTGCTTCTGTTGCATAACCTTGACCGAATGCTGATTTTTTTAACCAAATGCCAGTTTGGGGATATTGGCTATTAATTTTATATATGCCACTACAGCCTAAAAATTCTTGAGAATCTTGCTTGAGAATCACAACTATTAAATTTTCTCCTCTTTGCATTTCTAGTAAAGATTGATTAATAAAAAATTCAGTATCTCCTATTCTTCTAGGTGGGGCAGCATATAAATAAGTGGTAATTTCAGCAGTGAATTCCTGAAAAATTTCTTCTTTATATTGGAGTGATATTGGCTGTAATAACAGGCGTTCTGTAGATATTGCTAAATGTAAATATTCCATATTACCCCTAAAATTTTATGTCTTATTTAATACAAGCAAATATACTATTTACGTTACTATCCAAGGGCGTTATTTTTACTTATAGTATTTTTCTGTATTGTCTTGCACCAAATCTAGGTTAAATTCATCAAATCTTGAGGGAGAAAATTGTGTCATGGGGTTTTGAATTAGCTAAAGTTTTGTTAAGATACTATTGCTAGGAATTAATCAGCAAAATTGACTGAACAGGGTGTTGAGAAATAAATAGCACTAGTAGCCTCTTAAAGTTCAGAAGGTGAATAAATGACCACCTACATTTTTTTTGACGAAGCCCTCCGAATGCTGACCAATGCCTATTTGATTTCAGCAGTTCTCTTAATTGTCGGTTCTACTATAGGTTTGGCGGTGATTGAGACAATTGAAAAAACGGGAGAACACTAAATTTACACTCTTTGGGTGTTGTTCCAAAAGGATCAGATTTAATGGGCTTGTTCACCCTTCATCTGGGTAACAGCAAACTCTACAGGTCTCACAGCGTTGCAGGTTTACCTGGAAGTGATCGACTTTTTCCGCCCCGCAGGTAACTGTACCGCTACTGGGACGGGAATTGATAGCTATCAGTCATCAGTCGTTAGTCGTCATGATCAAATGCCACAGTACAAAAGTACGAAAACAGAATTTTAAATTTTTGATGAAGCAGACCGATGTCTTTTTTATGTATTTTCTCGGATAAATAATTTCAGATTAAGTTTTGTAAATATGTAGATTTGTAAAGAAGAAAAAATACCCAGATCCTCCAGTGATTAGAGAAGTTAGGGAGCTACTGTATTGTAGGATTTGATAATTAACTTTTATTGATGATCACTATGTCTGTTGCAGCCACTTTATCCCAATTGGTGGAAGTTCTGTCAGCTTGTCCTGTAAATTTATCTGCATCTGCCTTATCTCAGGTGAGTAACGGTATCCAAACAGATACTAGGATTTTACAACCGGGTGAAGTGTTTGTGGCTTTGCGCGGTGAGAAGTTTGATGGACACGAGTTTGTAGGGATGGCGATCGCTAAAGGTGCAATTGCCGCTATTGTGGATCATGCGTATGAAAACCCTGGATTACCTGTATTGCAAGTTGCCGACACATTGAAGGCATATCAGCAAATTGGCAGATGGTGGCGAGATTCCTTTTCCATTCCTGTTATTGGTGTGACTGGTTCGGTGGGTAAAACCACAACTAAGGAACTGATAGCTGCTGTTTTAGCCACCCAGGGAAGGGTTCACAAAACTTACGGAAATTTCAATAACGAAATTGGTGTTCCCAAAACGCTACTAGAACTAGGTGCAGAACATGATTTTGCTGTCATTGAAATGGCGATGCGGGGGAGGGGACAAATTGCGGAACTTACGCACATCGCCAGACCGACTATCGGTGTAATTACTAATGTGGGAACAGCACATATTGAGTTACTTGGTTGTGAACAAGCGATCGCTGAAGCTAAATGTGAATTGTTAGCAGAAATGCCCACAGATAGTGTGGCGATTCTTAATTATGATAGTCCTCTCTTAATGGAGACAGCAAAGAAATTTTGGCAGGGGAAAGTGATTAGTTATGGTTTTTCTGGTGGTGATATTCAAGGAAAATTAATTGATAATGAAACTGTAGAAGTAGCAGGAATAAGTTTACCTTTACCCTTACCTGGCCGTCATAATGCGACTAATTTTTTAGCAGCTTTAGCAGTAGCAAAGGTGTTAGAAATTGGTTGGCAATCTTTACAAGACGGGGTAATTGTGAATATGCCCGGTGGGCGATCGCAACGGGTTACTTTACCTGGTGATATTATAATTTTAGATGAAACTTATAATGCAGCCCCAGAAGCGATGTTAGCCGCTTTGCAGTTATTGGCAGATACTCCTGGAAAGCGGAAAATTGCTGTTTTAGGAGCAATGAAAGAGTTAGGAGAAAGATCACAACAACTGCATCAACAAGTTGGGGAAATGGTACAGAAGTTAAATTTAGATGGGTTGCTGGTTTTAGTTAATAGCACAGATGCAGAAATTATCGCTAATAGTGCTAAAGGTATTCCTTGTGAATGTTTTGCTACTCATGCTGAGTTGGTATCCAGATTAAAAACATTTATGCAAGAGGGCGATATTTTACTTTTTAAAGCTGCCCATTCTGTAGGTTTGGATAGAGTTGTGAGTCAGTTAAGGATAGAATTTACTACTGAAAGCTAAAATTTTTCTATTTCTTCTTTTACCAAAGCAGCTAATTTTTGTGCTGCACCACCTTCTCCTCTAGCACTGCGTAATTTCTCACGCATAGCTGCTAATTTTTCTGGATTTTCTAAAAAGTCTATTACCATATCTCCGACAACTTCTGGTTGCAATTTCCCGACTAATTCCGGTACAATTTCTGCTTGCGCCCAAATATTTGGCCAAGCTAATAAACCTTTGCGTCTAAGAAACCACCAATTAATTAACTTGGCAAAACTAGAACCTATTCCCGGTAAATTTGCTAATAAACCGGGTAAACCATCCCAAGAACGCATAGCATCAAGTTGTTGGGTTGGTAATAAGATAATCATTGGTACACCTAAAGCACCTAATTCGGCTGTATTTGCACCCACAGTAGTTAAGCAAATGGCACATTGGGATAATAAATGATATGCAGGGTTTTCTTGTTTTAATTCCACTTCTAAACCTGTGGAAGTGATTAAAATATTATCTATTAAAGATGCACCTTGAAAATTAAAAGCCTTGGTAAATTGGTTATGTTCAGGATTGGCAAAATTAGCTAAAGTAGATAGATCTAAAGTTGGTGCAACGGGGATTAAAAACTTGGTTTCTGGTTTTTGACTATGGATATATTCAGCAATTGCTAATTCTAATGGTACACCTTGGGTTAATTTTGCTGATTTTGAACCGGGTAACAGTCCAATTATATCTTTAGTTTGGGGATGATCACTTGGAGATTTGATGTTAACTGCTGCGGCTTCTAACATTAAGTCACCGACAACGGTAAATTTATGAGTATATTTAGGAGGGACATTTTTAGCAACTTCAGGTTTCATAATGGCAAATTTATCTATAAAATTATGCCACCTTGCTTCCCATTCTGCATACACTACGGTTTTATATCCTAATTTCTTGCCAATAATAACTGGAAAAATTTGATCTCCACCCAGAAATACTACTACACCTTGATTTCTCCAATCCCAATTTTGGGCGGTTTTACCCCAGATTAAAAATTGCCAAAAATGCTCAGATGCTTGGACTCGATCAACTTCTGGATAAGATTTAGCTATGGCTGCTTCTTTCCCACTAGCATGGGGACAAGGTGATAGAATGACGGAAATTCTCACTTGGGAACGATCATTTCCTAACTGTTTTCTTAATGCTTTGACAACAGGACGTACCCAGGTTGTTACTTCCCCTGGTCCATTGGAGAGAATGAGAATATCTACTGGTGTTATCATGTGAGAGCGATCGCCTATTATCTTTATGATACAATATCATTGTCAAGTTAGATTAAATTTAAAAGCATACGCTGTCGTCTTCTCAACATCTTAGCCGCGTCCTTGAACATATCCTTGAATAAGTTGGGTTACAGCTAATATAACTAGCATGAAATAAGTGAAAGCATTAGCTACCCAGAATGATTGCTTTGCTTTGCTTTTTTCAATTTCTTTAAGACGGAAAATCACTAGTAGTGATTCCATAAAGACAGAAATGAAAAACATCGGAATAAGTGTGACAATGATCTCCAAAGGCAAAAATGGAAAAGCACCAGGCTGTACAGGGATAGATGTTTGAAACAATATTTGTCCAGCAAATACCCCAAAAAACAAAATTAAAACTCCTCCAACTACCGTTGAAAAAATGTTAGTCACAGAAGAAATATATATTGCTTTGGTAATGCTAAGTTTAAGTATTTTTTTGTGTGTGTAAGCTTCGATTACAATAATTGGAATTAACAGGTAAATTTGATAAAAAATACTCTGAGTAAATAGTGGAATTCCTGCATTTGCTAGATAAAGAAACTTGTTTAAGTACCAAAGAGAGTTAATCATATAATCTCCGAGTATCAACTTCTAGAAATACAAATTTAGTTGTCACTTTGTATTAACGAGAATTTACGTTTATGCAATTACTAGCACAAATTAAAAAATCAGTATTTGAAACCTGAATGCCTTTACTGCGGCAGATATTGAAAAACTCGGCAGCAAGTTCGTAGTCTTCAGGCATGAGTTCTAAATTGAGATAAGGTCAGTGAAAAAAATAGGCTCTACCGTACTTGTTATGCTAATTTAACAACTGGTTCGAGGGAACTCTTAACAGGGAACTCTTAACAGAGATTAAGAAGGAATATTCAGACATTTTCTTCAATAACCAACATTATTTCCCTTATCTGGTAAGCCTTTTCGGATTTTATCAGAACAATTTAGCATATTAGGTACTGAAGAACCAAAAAATATTAGTAATTATATCATGAAAAGCATCTAACTCATTTCGCAAATAAAAAGAGCGATATCCTACTTTTTAGTATCGCCTATTTTTGATCATTGATTAAGGGGTGAACGCAGATAAACGCAGATAAACGCGGATTTTTGTCTGAATCAGGATATCCAGGATTTGAGGATGTATAGGATGTAATTTATCGGTTGTTTGTTGGTGCTGAATGTTGTAATTGTCTGAATCAGGATATCCAGGATTTGAGGATGTACAGGATGTAATTTATCGGTTGTTTGTTGGTAGTGAATGTTGTAATTGTTTGAATCAGGATTAACAAAAAAAAACCAACTTCCCACCAACAAATTCTTGATTATTGATTAATCTGTAAAGTTTCTATGTAAAGTTTTGAATATGGATTCAATAATACTGTATTACCAAATCATCCCCAAATTCAAAACAAAACCCTTTAAAACATCTTCCCCCAAAACCGTAGCAGGAGAATCTAAAACCTCAACCTCCTTATCTGGTCTATAAATCTCCACTTGACGAGATTTACGATTAATTAATAAACCTAATCGCACACCATTATCTATATATTCCTTCATCTTTTCCTGTGTAGTCTTCAAACTATCACTAGGAGAAATTAACTCAATTACAAAATCAGGACAAATAGGAGGAAACTTTTGTTTTTCCTCATCAGTTAAAGCATCCCATCTTTCTAACTTGATCCAAGCAGCATCAGGAGAACGATCTGCACCATTTGGTAATTTAAAACAAGTAGAAGAATCAAAAACTATACCCTGTTTATTTTGCTCATTCCAAATCCAAAGTTGAGCAGTTATACCCGCATTACGATTGCCTGTTTCTCCCCCCGTTGGTGGCATAATTATTAATTCTCCATTTGCTGTTCTTTCAAATCTCAATTCGCGGTTTTGTTGACATAGTTTGAAAAACTGCTCATCAGTCATTTCTATTACTGATTCTAAATTGACAGTTAAAGCATTCATGGTCATATCCTCATTGAATATTTAGGTAGAAAATTTAACTATCTCATATCCTATTTTATAGGATTAATCCGATTTTTTATATCTTTATATATGTGGAGTATTTAACAGAGAAAATAAAGACATACACAAAAACCCTCTCAAAACCTCTTACCTCTGCGTACTCTGCGCCTCTGCGGTTCATTCCTCTTCCTTCGTGTCTTCGTGGTTCATTTTCATACAAACCCCTACCCTTCCCCAAACCTATTAACTAACCATATAGTTAAATAACAGATTACTTATGTAAACAGAATTTACAAATAAGTGAGAAAACCTTGCTAAATTGTTAAGATTTGTCAATAATGATTACGTTTTTTATATCATTTTGTTTCAGTTCAGGGATAAAACCCCCACTGAAACAGAGTTTTCTGGTACAAAACTCTTAATTGCCGAAGAAAATGGAAGAAAAAAACTTCCAGTAGAGAACACGCCTCAAAGGAGCTTATCTGAATGTTTACCCAGGTCAAGTCCACTATTAGACATATTGCACCTGATGAGTTACGGGGACGTAATCTGATTAAGGTTGTTTATGTTGTGCTTGAATCTCAGTACCAAAGTGCTTTATCACAAGCAGTACGAGAAGTCAATGCTAATCATCCTAATATAGCGATCGAAATCAGTGGGTACTTAATAGAAGAATTACGCAGTTCAGAAAATTATGAAGAGTTCAAGCGTGATATAGCCAATGCTAATATATTCATTGCCTCACTAATTTTCATCGAAGACTTAGCTCAGAAAGTCGTTGCGGCTGTTGAACCCCATCGGGATAACCTAGATGTTTCCGTTGTTTTCCCATCTATGCCCGAGGTAATGCGCCTTAACAAGATGGGTACCTTTTCCTTAGCACAATTAGGACAATCTAAGAGTGCGATCGCTCAATTCATGAAGAAGCGCAAGGAAAAATCCGGAGCTAGTTTCCAAGATGGAATGCTGAAACTACTGAGAACACTACCCCAAGTGCTAAAATTCTTACCCATAGATAAAGCACAGGACGCGCGTAACTTCATGCTCAGTTTCCAGTATTGGCTGGGTGGTTCAGCGGAAAACTTGGAAAATTTCCTGTTGATGCTGGCTGACAAATATGTATTAAAAGGCAACAACGCACAAAGAACAGAAGAAACCATTAACTATGCTGCACCAGTAGTTTATCCCGACATGGGGATATGGCATCCTTTAGCTACCACTATGTACGAGGATGTCCGTGAATACCTCAACTGGTATGCAGCTAGAAAAGATATTTACCCAGACCTGAAAGACCCACTAGCACCATGTATTGGTCTGGTTTTACAAAGAACCCACTTAGTAACTGGTGATGATGCCCACTATGTAGCTATTGTCCAAGAATTTGAATCATTAGGGGCAAAAGTATTACCTGTATTTGCTGGTGGTTTAGATTTCTCCAAACCGGTAGATGCTTACTTCTACGAACCTACAACCAATAAACCATTAGTAGATGCAGTAGTATCCTTAACTGGCTTTGCGTTAGTCGGTGGACCTGCTAGACAAGACCATCCCAAAGCGATAGACGCGCTAAAACGCCTCAACCGTCCCTACATGGTGGCCTTACCTTTGGTGTTCCAAACCACCGAAGAATGGTTAGATAGCGAACTGGGTTTACATCCCATTCAAGTAGCCTTACAAATTGCCATTCCTGAACTTGACGGGGCGATCGAACCAATCATATTATCTGGTAGAGACGGGGCAACAGGAAAAGCGATCGCATTACAAGACCGGGTAGAATCAGTAGCCCAACGAGCTTTAAAATGGGCAAACCTGCGTCGCAAACCCAAACTTAACAAAAAAGTAGCCATCACTGTTTTTAGTTTCCCCCCCGATAAAGGTAACGTTGGTACAGCCGCATATTTAGACGTATTCGGTTCTATCTACGAAGTCATGAAAGGACTCAGAGACAACGGTTACGATGTGCAAGACATTCCAGAAAGTGCTAAAGAACTGATGGAACAAGTCATCCACGACGCACAAGCACAATACGCAAGTCCTGAACTCAATATTGCTTACAAAATGTCCGTGCCAGAATATGAAGCACTGACACCTTACTCCCAACGCTTAGAAGAAAACTGGGGTCCACCACCAGGAAACTTAAACAGCGATGGACAAAACCTGCTCGTATACGGTAAGCATTTCGGTAACGTCTTCATCGGTGTGCAACCCACCTTCGGTTATGAAGGCGACCCCATGCGCTTATTATTCTCTCGTTCCGCTAGTCCCCATCACGGTTTCGCTGCATACTATACCTATTTAGAAAAAGTTTGGGGTGCGGATGCTGTGTTACACTTCGGTACACACGGCTCATTGGAATTCATGCCCGGTAAGCAAATGGGAATGTCAGGCGAATGTTACCCTGATAGCTTAATTGGCACAATTCCCAACCTGTATTATTACGCAGCCAATAACCCCAGTGAAGCAACAATTGCTAAACGCCGCAGTTACGCCGAAACAATTTCTTACCTGACACCACCTGCGGAAAATGCTGGTTTGTACAAAGGGTTGAAAGAACTGAGTGAATTAATTGCATCTTATCAAACCTTAAAAGATAGCGGTCGGGGAGTTTCCATTGTTAACGCCATCATCGACAAATGCCGCATCGTTAACTTAGATAAAGATATCAACCTTCCCGAAACCGACGCAAAAGATATGTCCTCTGAAGAACGGGACAATATCGTCGGTATCGTTTATCGCAAGTTAATGGAAATTGAATCCCGCTTATTACCTTGCGGTTTGCACGTTATTGGTAAACCACCCACAGCGGAAGAAGCCGTTGCAACTTTGGTAAATATTGCCAGCTTAGACCGCACCGAAGAAGAAATTCTCAGTTTACCCCGCATTATTGCCAATAGCTTGGGACGGGACATTGAGGAAATTTACAAAAATAGCGACAAAGGCATTTTAGCCGACGTACAACTACTACAAGATATCACCTTAGCTACCCGCGCTGCTGTAGGTTCTTTGGTGCAGGAACAAACCGACGCTGAAGGTAGAGTTTCCTTGGTTTCCAAGTTGAATTTCTTCAACATGGGTAAAAAAGAACCTTGGGTAGAATCTTTGCACAAGTCAGGTTACACCAAAGTTGACACCTCTGCATTAAAACCCCTGTTTGAATATTTGGAATTCTGCTTAAAACAAGTTTGTGCAGATAACGAACTCGGTGGTTTATTGCAAGGTTTGGAAGGTGAATATATTTTACCCGGACCCGGTGGCGACCCCATCCGTAACCCTGATGTATTGCCCACAGGTAAAAATATACACGCTTTAGACCCCCAATCTATCCCTACAACCGCCGCTGTGCAGTCTGCGAAAATAGTTGTTGACAGGCTGTTAGAACGCAACAAGGTTGAAAATGGTGGAAACTGGCCAGAAACCATTGCCTGTGTCCTCTGGGGTACAGATAACATCAAAACCTACGGGGAATCCCTCGCCCAAATTATGTGGATGGTGGGAGTGCGTCCTGTTCCCGATTCTTTGGGACGGGTGAACAAGTTGGA
This sequence comes from Sphaerospermopsis aphanizomenoides BCCUSP55, assembly GCF_001586785.1. Taxonomy (GTDB): domain Bacteria; phylum Cyanobacteriota; class Cyanobacteriia; order Cyanobacteriales; family Nostocaceae; genus Sphaerospermopsis_A; species Sphaerospermopsis_A aphanizomenoides_A. The sequence continues at coordinate 22,357 of NZ_LUFH02000055.1, read as the reverse complement.
ATTGATACCTTTAGAAGAGTTGGGACGACCCAGAATTGACGTGGTAATTAACTGTTCTGGTGTATTCCGTGACCTGTTCATCAACCAAATGAACCTGCTTGACCAAGGTGTGAAAATGGCCGCTGAAGCTGATGAACCCTTGGAAATGAACTTTGTGCGGAAACACGCACTGCAACAAGCAGAGGAAATGGGCATAAATCTGCGTCAAGCTGCAACTCGTGTTTTCTCTAATGCTTCTGGTTCTTATTCTTCTAATATTAACCTGGCAGTGGAGAATAGCACTTGGGATAGTGAAGCAGAGTTGCAAGAAATGTATTTGAAACGCAAATCTTTCTCTTTCAATTCTGATAACCCTGGTGTAATGGATGAGTCACGGCAGATTTTTGAAACTACTTTGAAAACTGCTGATGCAACTTTCCAAAATCTGGATTCTTCGGAAATCAGTTTAACTGATGTTTCCCATTATTTCGACTCTGACCCCACTAAGTTAGTTGCAAGTCTGCGTAAAGATGGTAAGAAACCTGCATCTTACATTGCAGATACAACTACCGCGAATGCACAGGTGAGAAGTTTATCGGAAACTGTGCGTTTGGATGCGCGGACGAAGTTGTTAAACCCCAAATGGTATGAGGGGATGTTATCTCACGGTTACGAAGGTGTGCGGGAACTTTCCAAGCGGTTGGTTAATACCACTGGTTGGAGTGCAACTGCTGGTGCTGTGGATAACTGGGTTTATGAGGAGACGAATGAGACGTTTATTAAAGATGAGGAAATGCAGAAGCGTTTGATGAATTTGAATCCTCATTCTTTCCGCAAGATTGTTTCTACTTTGTTGGAAGTGAATGGTCGCGGTTATTGGGAGACGAGTGAGGAGAATTTAGATAAGTTGAGAGAGTTGTATCAGGAGGTGGAAAATCGGATTGAGGGTATAGAATAGGGTTATATGGGCAGGTATAAAACCTGCCTATTTTGAAATGAATAATATCTTGATTACAGGGATTTTCTGGTAAATTAACTACTTGTCAACGGGGACAGTAATTTGCCAATACGGACAACAATTTGTCAACGCGGTCAAATAATTTGGCAATCGACAGGTAAAGTCACACAAACAAGAATTGAATTGAAATAATTCAATATGGACGTAACTGGATTCGAACCAGTGACCCCATCGATGTCAACGATGTACTCTAACCAACTGAGCTATACGTCCTTAAACAAGCCTTATTCATCATAACATACATATTTTAAAAAGCAAGAGCAAAATCCAAAACCAGCCAAACTAGTTATTCAGTAGGGGTTTAGCACCGCCAAACCCTCTTAGTGTATGAACTAACTAACAGTTATCCTCACACCTGCACTCTCATTCCCCAACCTATCAACTGCACACACGGCATAAGTACCAGCTTGAACAGTGGCAAAAGTCGTACCAGCAGATAAAATGCGCTGAATTATCCAACTATCTCCATTTTGACGGTACAGCGTCCAAGAACGCACGGGTTGATTATCACCAGGTTGCCAATTTAGTCTACCGTTTTCAAATTTTAGTTCCTTGGGAGGAGAGGGGGGTGTAGCATTTTGCCATGACATTGTGGGAACTATAGCAGGTCTGGAATAATAGGTACTTTTAAATTGGTCAGCAATACCTTGGCGATTTTCAGATAGGGAACTCATACTAAAAAAGATATTTCCCAAAGAAAATTTACCTGCTAAATTGCGAGAAAGTTGAATTTGTTTTTCAATTTCTGAATTTTTCCAAGCCTTATTGTCTAGTTGTCCAATATTATTACCAGCGTAAATATGGCGTTGTTTAGTATTAGCTTCTGTCCACCATTTCAGCAAGACTTCATAACTTTGTTGTGTTTGGTCAGTACGCCAATAAAGTTGCGGGGCTAAATAATCAATCCAACCTTCTTGTAACCATTTTTTGGAATCTGCATACAGTACATTATAGGGATCTAAACCAACAATACCAGATGGTTGTCCAGGGCGATAAATGCCGAAGGGACTAATACCAAATTTCACGTGAGGTTTAGTTTTTTTAATTCCTTGAGATAACCTTAGTACCATTTGATTGACGTTTTCTCGTCGCCAATCTTCTAAACTTAGTTTTCCACCATTAGCTGTGTAAGCTGCGTAGGTTTTTTGGTCAGGAAAAGATTGACCAGATATGGGATAGGGATAAAAATAATCGTCTAGGTGAACGCCATCTAAATTGTAGCGGTTAACAACATCAATAATGACATTGTAAGCTCGGTCTTGAACTATTTTTGCACCTGGATCCATCCATAGTTGATTACCCCATTGATAAACAACTTCAGGATTAGTGATAGCGATGTGGGGAGAGACATTAAAACCGCTTTTGGTGGTAGTTTTGGCACGGTAGGGATTGAACCAAGCATGAAGTTCGATATTGCGTTTATGACATTCAGCGATCGCAAATTCCAAAGGATCATAAAATGGTTCTGGTGGTTTTCCTTGAGTTCCCGTAATCCAAGCACTCCAAGGTTCTAAAGCAGAAGCATATAAAGCATCACCTTCCGGTCGCACCTGTAATACTAGGGCGTTAAAATTGAGAGATTGTAATTGTTTAATTATTTCCAGCAGTTCCGTTTTCTGCTGTTCCACAGAAAGTCCAGGTTTGGAAGGCCAATCACTATTCCATACAGCTGCAACCCAAACACCACGAAACTCGCGGTTATGACTGACTCTCACAGTATTAGATGATGGGGGTACAACAATATAATCAGAAGCAATTTTTTCTGCTTTTCCCTGATATACCAAAGCTTGATATACCATTACAGCCACATCTGCACGAGTCGCCGACATTCTGGGGTTGAGTAATTTAATATTCGGATAGTTAGCCACCCAACCGACACGAGTGGCGATCGCTATTTGATTGATAGCATAGTTAGGAATAGCAGTAGAATCTTGATAAATTTGTGGTAATTTACTCACCAAGTCAGGCGCTACCTGAGAAGCAATATTTAGTCCATTGACCATAGAGACTAAAATATCACCCCTAGAAATACTATCATTAGGGCGGAAAGTCTGGTCAGGATAGCCAACTAAAAAACCTGTTTCGTAAACCTTTTGAATAGCACTTTTAGCCCAATATGTTTCCGGAACATCTTTAAAAGAGACATATTCCCGTTGTTTAGGCGGTGTAAATATAGAAGCGATAATAGCCGCAAATTCAGCACGGGTAACGGGATAATCAGGGCGAAAAGTTCCATCTCGATATCCATTGACAATGCGCCGTTGGACTAAAGCCTGAATGAATAGACGCGCCCAGTGATTTTGAATATCTGGAAATTGTGAAGAAGTAGATACCATAGAATATTTTGATAGCAACTGATATTTTTACGCTTAATGTTGATTTTGACTAACCAGAAGTTCCCCGCAAATAAACAAACTGCCGATTCCTATTTTCTAACTTATCATCTATTTTTGTAGAAGCACATATCCCCTGACTCAAAAGCCAATTTTGCAAAAACTCATTAATTCTATCAGCATTATGTCCGTGATTAATAAGTAATCCTGTCGGACTCAGACGATTTAACAAAGATTGCATTGCTTCAATCAGCTTATCTTCTGACATCAGGTTAAAAAGTTGAACGGTGCTACGAGTGATAATTACATCAAATAAACCAGGACAAATGTCACTATCAAATATACTACCTGTCATAAACTTCACTGTCTTTATCTTATTCCTAATCTCTGCTGTGGAGATGACATCTAAGTTATTTTCTGCAAAATAAGCAAACCAATTTAATTCCTGAGAACTGAGTGGATAATTAGCTAAATATTGATTTGCATAGGCAGAAACATCAAGCACCGTTACATCAAATCCCAGGTAAGCCAAAACATAAGCTTCTAAAGAAATCCCATTACCAGCACAGAGAACAGTTTTATATTCCAGTTTTTGCAAAAAAGGTATTAGCCAATCGCTATCATCAAATATATGACACAAAAAATCATATTCATATCCCTTAGTAATCAAATATTTCCAAAAATAATTCCAACCCTCAGCATCGTTAACATTAGTAGGAATGGGATAATCTGGCATTAGGGTTTTCGTGGCATTAATGGGATCAAAACCTTCTGGAAATAAAGTTTTATGATTATATTGTGCCTGAACTAAATTTGCGCCTTCCAGATTTGATCCCCGTAAATTTGCATCTTTTAAATTAGCTTCTCGCAAACGGGCATTTTCTAAATTTGCTTGCAACAGAATAGTACCACTCAAATTAGTTCGCAGCATTGTCGCCTTCACAAAAATTGTTTTCGTCATCACTGCGCGACTGAAATCAGCCCTAGTTAAATTGGCGTGACTAAAATCAGCTTTATTTAACATTGCTGCACTCAAATTAGCCCTTAATAAAACGGCATTACTTAAGTTTGCACCACTCAAATCTGCCCTTGCTAAAATTGCACCACTCAAATTAATATCTCGCAAATTCACACCTGGAAGAATAGCAGCAGTTAAATCAGAATTTTCAAAATTCCTTTCCCCTGCTGCATAGAAATTCAATAACTCTTCTGCACTATTAACCTTAACCATGACAAAAACCTCCTCCGCGTACCTCCGCGTTAACCTCAGCGTACCTCTGCGTTTTATAAACCCATAACTTGACGATAACGAGACTCAATTTGCATTACACCAGCCGATTTCCCCTGAGTTTCCCATTGACTACGGTTAAATAACTCTTGCCGTAATTCATCAACATTAATAGTTGTAACTTCACCATTAGCAACAACTTGTTTACCATTCACCCAAGCATTACTAACAACATTATGAGGACGACCTAAAACCAATAAACCAATCGGATCAGTACGAGGAAGCAAAGATAAATGAGTTAAATCATAAAGCACTAAATCAGCTTGCTTGCCAACCGTCAAAGAACCAATTTTATCATCTATATTCAATCCTTTTGCACCTCCTAAAGATGCCATTTCGATAGCTTCACGGGGTGTAATCCAGTATTGATAATCTAATTCTGTAACATTGTGTAGAATCGAACCTATTTTAATTGCTTCTAACAAGTCTTGAGAGTCATTACTAGAAGCACCATCACAACCAAAAGTTACATTAACACCAGCTTGACGATATTTTAAAATCGGGGCAATACCACTACCTAAACGCAGATTACTTAACGGATTATGAACAACTGTAGATTTAGTTTCAGCCAGGATATTAATATCAGCATCGTTTAACCAAACACAATGTGCTAAACTGGTGCGATCGCTCAAATAACCAATTCTATTTAAATGTGCAACCGCACTACAACCATATTTTTCCTGTGCTAGTTTTTCCTGTGCCTTAGTTTCCAGTAAATGAGAATGACGACAAAGATTATAACTATTACTTAACTCAATACAACCAGTAAATAAAGCATCAGTACACAACTGAATCCCCGTCGGTGCAACTAAAATATTAATCCCCTCATCTGGACGATGAAACTTAATAACAGCTTCTTCAATAATCGCTAAAGTTTCAGATGTAGAACGAAAATAAGGTTCATGATTTTGTGCAAATTCTCCAGAAGGTAGACCAGCACTAAAAGATTCATCTTGAATTAAAGGCGCAACAAAAGCCCTAATTCCTACTTCTCTATAAGCGCGAACTGTAGTAGCAATAGTTTCTAACTCTTGGCCAGGAATTAACACCAAATGGTCTACTACACTCGTCCCCCCAGAAAGCAAAGTTTCTACAGCCGTACCCAAAGCACTCAGATAAACTTGTTCTGTATCTAGAGGAGTAAAATCATATAAATGTGCTAACCACAATTCTAAAGGTAAAGGAGGAATTATACCCCGTTGCCACTTTTCTGAAGAATGGGTATGGGCATTGACAAAACCAGGTAATAAAAGTTTATGTTCACCGTCAATTTCTGTACCCATCACCTCTAAATTCGGTGCGATGGCAGTGATGATACCATCTACAATCTGTACATCTACAGTTGTGTAACCATTTGTAACAGGAATTAAAGCCTTTTTAATAGTCCAGTTCATGAGTGTTTAGCCATACTACAAATTTATTGTATGTCACAATAATATCGACACCAAATTTCCAAGACGAATGAAATCGCTTCCCTATTTCCTGCCATATTTTAACCTTAATTAAGTAATTGAACACTCAACAGAATTTCAAGGTACAACAGAAGCAATGATGTTGGATATTGAATATTTATGAATCTACCGTTACGAACATTAGGAGTTTCTCCCAATGCTTGGGGAGTAAATCAAAGCTTTGCAGACATTACTCGTCCTCCCAAGATACCACAGCCTGTGATTTTATCAACAGCAACTAAAACCCTGCGTATCGACTTAGCAAAAACCGCTATTATTGTTATTGATATGCAAAATGATTTCTGTCATCCTGATGGTTGGTTGGCGCATATTGGTGTGGATGTAAGTCCCGCACGTAAACCAATAGAACCTTTACAAAAATTATTACCAGAATTGCGTGCAGTTGGTGTATCTTTAATTTGGTTAAACTGGGGAAATCGCCCTGACTTACTCAATATTAATGCTGGTTTACTGCACGTTTATAACTCTACTGGTGAAGAAGTAGGATTAGGTGATCCTCTGCCTAAAAATGGCGCGAAAGTGCTAATGGCAGGTAGTTGGGCTGCTGCGGTAGTAGATGAACTCGAACAATTACCAGACGATATTCGCGTTGATAAATATCGCATGAGTGGGTTTTGGGATACGCCCTTAGATAGTATTCTGCGGAACTTAGGAATAACGACAATATTATTTGCGGGAGTTAATGCCGATCAATGCGTTTTCACAACCCTTTGTGATGCTAACTTCTTAGGTTATGACTGTATTTTATTACAAGATTGTACAGCCACAACTTCACCAGAATATTGTTGGTTAGCAACTTTGTACAACGTTAAACAATGCTTCGGGTTTGTTACAGATTCCTCGGCAATTTTTACAGCCTTAGCAGAAAACAAGAGAGAATAATCATCTAATTTGCTAATTAGGAGTTGAGGAGTCTGGAGGAAAATATATATTCTTTTTTTCCTATTCCCTATTCCCTATTCCCTATTCCCTGTTCCCCTTTTTGAATTAATTATGACCTCTATTAGTTGTGTAATTCCAGTTATCAAATCTCCCAAAGATTATCAAGCATACCGCATTAGTCCCCAGGACTCTAATCGGTTAGCAATTATCTTTGATTCCACAAATGCTAATACTTCCTTAACTTGTTGCGTGGAAATATTTGATGTGGGTGGACAAACGCCACCAAATCGCCATCAAGGTGCAGTAGAAATGTTTTTCATCCTCAAAGGAGAAGGAATTGCTATTTGTGACGGAAAAACAGTATCCATCAAGGCTGGTGATAGTTTATTAGTTCCACCAACAGGCACGCATTTGATTAGAAATACAGGTGATACTCGTCTTTACACTCTGACCATTATGATTCCCAATGAAGACTTTTCAGAATTAATTCGCAGTGGTATACCTGTAGAATTAGATGCTGAAGATATGTCTGTTTTAGGAAGATTTGATTACTGGAAATTTGTGGAAAATTAAGTATTTATTAGCTGAGAAAAAAGCTGTTGCCAATCAATTACAGGTGGTCTTGTTCCTTGATTAACTAACTCAAAAACCTGTCCGATAGAACTGGGGTAAAATAAACTTTCTACACAAGCAGCAGCTACATCAATGCGACTGGCTTCTCCTGAAAGAGTATCACCTTTACCCAATACTACACCTAACTTACCTGCCGTTGTTGCCTTTGTTAAGGTATTCAAATCGTAGGAAGTATAGGGTCCGTCAATTAAACGTCCTGGACGGATAATTGTGTAAGGAATACCTGAATGAATAATAGTTTCTTCTCCCTCTTGTTTAGCATCTAAAACACCAAAGCGATTGAGAAGATTAAAAGGAAACTCTTTTTTTCTGAGAATACCACAGGAAGAAACAAAAACGAACCTGTTTAAATTTTTAGGTGCTGCTGCAACTAGGTTTTTAATAGCTTGGGAATCAACTTTAGCTGGTGTATTTTTAGCTTTACTTGCAATTGATTGAGGATCAAACAAAGCCAGTCCCCATTCGATAATATTAGGGGGTGAGTCAAATTCCCATCTTGCAGAGGGAAAAGCAGTAGTTCCAGTACAGCATATAATAGAAGTAATGTTGGACATGGCTGCTGGTAGGGTATTTGGTTCGCGGATATCACCAACAGCTATTTCAACTTTTTGATTGAACATTTTTTCGGCTTTGTTGGCATTTCGTGTGAGAATGCGAACTGATAAACCTTTTTCTAGTAATTTGCTGACTACAAGTTGTCCAACACCACCAGTAGCACCAGCAACTAATACTATATCTTCCCTGGAAAGTTCTCCATTAGTCATAACTTTAACTTACCTTTGGGGGTGAAAATCCCCTGCTTCTACAAGCAGCGGGTTTTGCGTCGGCGTAAAATCCCCGTTGCAAAACGTAATTCTAAATTCTAAATTCTAAATTCTAAATTCTGCATTCTTTTAATAGGCAGCCTTTATTGACATGAATTTAAACATCCATAACAATCTGAGTTTTACCATTGTGTCCATGAATTAATTCAATTTGCTCCCATCCTCCAGTATACCAACCAGTTGAACAAAATTCACCTAACCATTGCATCACAGCAATACCACCACAACTGGGAAAATAGCATCCTACCGCAACTACACCAGTGCCGCTAATACCTGTGACATCTTTTCTTCTCACTAACTGAAAAGTGTTGAGATGATATCCATCTAAAGACTGTTGATCAAAAACTAAGTGTCTACCCCTTTTGTCTTGGAGTTGTTGGAAAGAATTTAAAGAGGGGAAAGTAGTATGACTGGAATTTGGCAAACAACGAGCGATCGCCACTTGTCCATCTGGTAAGAGGACTCCTCCAGCTATTATTTGCTGTGATGGCTTTTTTTCCGGTTCAATTAACCAAAATGTTTGTAGTTTGAGTTCCATAAATTACGCTCTTTTATTGCCAAAATGACTGTTTTTATGAATTTTTTATGATTAAAATACCGTAAAAATAACATTGTGATTACCAGACAGGAATATTGTAGATTTGATTTGCAACAGGATAAATAATCTAACTTGGTTAAATATTATACGGAATTACCAGTTAAGCAAGTGAAAGATGTAACCAAGAACGATGAATTTCCTGTCAAGATAGTCCACATAGCTTTGCAATTCCCACAATCTAGAGGTTAATCTACAAAAAATATACTCCCATGAACAGAAAAACCAACAAAATTTGCCAACAATCAGGAGTTATTCCCTATCGTGTTAGAGACGGAAAAGTGGAAGTCTTATTGATTACCACTCGTAAACGTCAAAGCTGGGTAATACCCAAAGGAGGCGTTTGTAAAGGGATGACTCCACCTGATTCAGCAGCTAAAGAAGCTTGGGAAGAAGCAGGAGTTGTCGGTCAAGTAAATACTACAAAAATTGGCGCTTATCAATATCGTAAACGCGGTAATACTTATCGAGTAAACTTATTTTTATTACCAGTAGAGCAAGAATTAGAAGATTGGCCAGAAGCAACCCAAAGAGACCGAATCTGGTTAGATATCAATCATGCTGCTATGCTAGTCAAGGGAAATTCTCTCAAAAGAATTTTAATGTGTTGTAATTTGTAAAAATTCCAGTTCTTATATCCCCGAATTCTTCCAGAATGGGGGGATATTGTATTGCATTGGGTAAGGAAAAATTATCAATTGATAATTGATCATTGACAATTGATAATTGTTTCTTTCAAGGTTTAAAACCTCCCCTTTCAAGGGGAAAAAAGCAAAAAATTCTGCTTTCTCAATCTTCTTCTTTTCAGGGAGAGGTAATTGTCAATTGTTCATTGTTAATTGTCCATTATTGAACGGTAAGCATTCAGCAATTTTTTGATCTCTCTACTATCAAACTGGTTGGGAATTTTGGCAAGCGTAGAGAACACTATTTTGCTGTTTGCTAAAGCTGCTTCAGTATATCCAAACCAAGATATTGAAGTTTTCACTGATTGCTTGGGGTTTAATTTTTGATTGATTGATTAATAATGTTTCCATTAAACACCCGCGATAATTATAGCCTATATCCTCTACTATTAATTGTCAAGTCTCTATAAAGTTTAGACATATAATACTTGAGATGCTGAGTTGGTTTTTAATAATTAAGGCTGATAATTTCCACAAAAAGGATGAATTTATCAAGATTTTGCGAAAATAAAGATGATAAATTTTGACAGTTGATTGCTGCTAACCAGAATGTGCTAGTAGAAAAAGCATCACAATGATCAGGGTATAACTGTTAACGTCTGTCCATGATAGAGGTAAGAGATTTATGGGAGACACAACAAGATGTATTTAAACTTTTTTATCAGTTCAATTGTGGGGATAATAGCAGCAGTATTACTAGCTTTTGGGGTTTTACAATGGTTTCATATCGCTGCTGGTAACTTTCTCGACTGGGTAATTGGTGGTGCAAGTTTTTGGTGGTTATTAGTAATTGTGACAGTTCCGTGGAATGTCCATTTTCAAGCTAAAGAAGTTTTAGCAGAAGCAGCAGAATCAATAGAAAAAAACATTCCCGTAGATGAAAAACAAATTAGGTATGTGAGAATTTTAGCCAAGCGATCGCTTTGGTTGGCTATTGGTTTACACTTAATCTCAGCGATAGCGTTGTATATTCTAGCAGCCACAGGAATTAGTGCTGTTGGATATATCAGTTCTGGTGCAGCCTTATTATTAACTTTATTGCGTCCAGCAATTAGTGCCTACGAATATCTATATGCAAGGTTGAGAATGATTCGTCAAGCCTTTACCTATCCTCGTGAAGATATTTTGGAACTGCGTAACCGCTTTTATGAACTAGAACAAAAAGTGCAAGCTTTAGAAGATCAACTTAATCCTGAACAACCCTATTCTTTAGCAGCAAACAACCAAAGATTTAGTGAAGAAACACGCCGAGAATTAGCTCGTATTCTGGCTAGTGTAGAAGAATTAAGAGCTACAAACCAAACAGAACATGAGCGTTTATCGAGAGAAGCCAGAAATGCGATTGCCCAACTTTCTACCGATGGTCAATTTCTCGATCACGTCCGTGAGATTATTAGATTTTTTAAATCTGCCTAATGGAGTGAGCAATGGACAATTGATAATTGACAATTGACAATTGATTAATTTGGATTAAAACCTCTTTTTTTAAAGAGAAAGTTCAAGAAAAAACCTTTCCTTACTTTCAATATTGTACCCTTTAGGCAGAGATAATTGTCTATTGTTAAACAGTTATCGTAGTTCATTAATAAAGGCCTTCTGATAGATAGCGGAGCGTGACGTAAGCCATACTCCTGCTTCTATTTCCTCCCTTGAAGAACTTGTAAACTACCACCAGCATATAAAGTTGGTGCATCCACCTCAAAACCAGTTTCTCTTAATAAACCTGGTAAATCAGTTTTCAACAATTCCCAAGCGGTTTCCGTTTCAAACAACCAGAAAAACACCGATAAACCCGGCCAAAAAATAGGATTTGTAGGAGGATGAAAGTCTACCAAAGTGAATACTCCTCCTGGTTTTAATACTCGATAAACTTCTTGAATAATTTTTCGCAATTGTTCAGGCCGCATCTCATGTAAAGCGGCGCTAGTATGGACTACATCAAATAAATTATCTGTAAAAGGCATATTTTCCGCAAAAGCTTCCACATAAGTCGCATTCGGCACATTATTACGCGCCCGTCGTAAAGATAACGGAGAAGCATCCAGCCCTGTAACGTTTTGTGATAATTTCACCAAAAATTCTGTCGCTTGACCGCTACCACAGCACAAATCTAAGATGTGAGTATGTGAGTGCAACGTTAAACCTTGTAAAGCTAGTTGGCGGAAACGCTCCTCACCCCCTACAGCCAAGGCTGCTAAACGGGATATACCGTCATATAACCATTGATAACGATAACTCAAGTCTCTAAAAATTGTCGCCATTGCATATTTCCTGCGAATAAAGCTTTATATTTAATAAAGATATATTGTTAACATTAGTAAAAAATTTGTAAGGTTGGGGGAAAGTAACTGCTATGGGTCGTGTAGGCGTATTATTACTCAATCTCGGTGGACCCGATAAGTTAGAGGATGTCGGTCCGTTTTTATATAACCTGTTTTCTGATCCCGAAATCATTCGCCTACCATTTCGTTGGATGCAAAAACCATTGGCTTGGTTTATTGCCACAAGGCGAGAAAAAACATCCCAGGAAAATTATAAGCATATAGGTGGTGGTTCACCACTGCGGCGCATTACGGAAGAGCAAGGGGAAGCCTTAAAAGCTCATTTGGATGCTGTAGGGAAAGAAGCCAAGATTTATGTGGGAATGCGTTATTGGCATCCTTACACAGAAGAAGCGATCGCTCAACTGGCACAAGACAACATTGAAAAGTTGGTAATTCTGCCACTTTACCCGCAATTTTCCATCAGTACCAGTGGTTCTAGTTTCCGGCTGTTAGAAAGACTTTGGCGAGAAAACCCTCAACTTCAGCCTCTGGAATATACCGTTATTCCTTCCTGGTACAAACAACCGGGCTATCTGCAAGCAATGGCTGAACTGATTCTAGAACAACTGAATCAATTTCCTGATCCGGATCAAGTGCATATTTTCTTTAGCGCCCACGGTGTACCAAAAAGCTATGTTGTAGAAGCCGGAGATCCTTATCAACAAGAGATTGAGGAATGTACACACCTAATTATGCAAACCCTCAAGCGCCCCAATCCCCACACCTTAGCCTATCAAAGTCGCGTTGGCCCAGTAGAATGGTTGCAACCTTACACCGAGGATGCTCTGAAAGAACTAGGTGCAAAAGGTGTCAAAGATTTGGTAGTTGTACCCATTAGTTTTGTTTCTGAACACATTGAGACACTGCAAGAAATTGATATTGAATATCGAGAAATAGCTGAAGCAGCAGGAATTCACAACTTCCGTCGCGCTTCTGCTCCCAACACCCATCCGGTATTTATTAAAGCACTCGCAGACTTGGTAATTGAGTCTCTAGAAAAACCTAGTCTCAAACTTTCCCAAGTCACCCAGATGAAAAAAAGGGTAAAAATGTATCCTCAAGAGCGTTGGGAATGGGGAATGACAACCAGCGCCGAAGTCTGGAATGGTCGCATAGCCATGCTAGGTTTTATTGCTTTAATCATTGAGATCGTGACCGGTCGAGGCTTACTCCATGCCATAGGTCTTCTCTAAACAAGGTAGGGGGCAGTTGAATAAAGAGTACCGAGTACCGAGTACCGAGTGGTTGACTCGTCTTCTTGTCACCACTCATGACTCATCGCTCGTTACTTGTCTGTCCCCCACACCCCACACCCCACACCCTACACCCTCTTCTTTCGATTTTCCCAGTACCAGCGATACCACTGTTTAGCACTACGAATTGCACACCAGAGCAGAATTAGCGCAATTAATCCTCCTGAACGGGGAGCATCAACGGCAAACAGCACCAAAAGAATACACAAGGCATCTTGAATAAACACTGCCCACAAGGGCAAGCCACGCAAGCGATAAAACCAGCCTAATTGAACTAGCTGGAGTACCAAAGCCAGTAAACCGCCTATTAAAGCAATTATCCAACTGGGCATTTCTGTTGCCGAAGCAACTGCTAAACCCATAATTGCGCCTACTATGGGAGACAAAAATAATTGCACCAGCTGTAATATTCTCTGTCCTCCTAGCTTTTTGGAAGCCAATAGTTCAAATAGTGACCAACTAGTAAATAAACAAAGTAATACATAAGGTGAAATACGTGATAAAAGCGGGACTTGAGACCAGAGGTTATTGCCTTGTAACAAGCCAATGACTAGTAATGGTATACCTAATCTTAGTCCTGCTGCTGCTCCAGCAGATAGGGCGGCAAGGATTTCAATCATGGGAATATCCCTGGTATTAATCAATTGTTAAGAGCAGGTTATGGGTAGTTATGTTTCCGAAAGTAATTTTTGCTCAAAATTTACATTAACTACTTTGTCCATAATTTTAGATACTCTATTTATATTTTATATACTCAGTTGTAATCTATAGTTTTGATGTTTGGGTAGATATAAGAGCAATTTTAAATTTTAGATTTCTGGAAATGAACTAGGGGAGGAAAAAATTCAAAATTCCCAAATCATACCTGCCTTCTGTTTTATACCTCTTACCGAAACAGGGTGTAAATAAAAAAAAGTCGAGTTTTTAAACTATGAATCTACTTTACACCCAATTGGGTTAAAGCTTAAGTCACTGACTTTAAGCGGGTAGACCCCACACCCTCGTTAACTCCTCTTAAGGTCTTACTTTTTACAAAACTTGACATAAAAATATAAGATATTACATAATTAGATCCACATTTTGCATCAGTAAATAAACGTAAACAAAATTAGTCTTTTTAAAGAAAATATGAATTTACTAAACTTCAATACGTACTATTACTGGTAACTTCCTGTTACTGAGCTAGAAAAATAATGAATATTTTTACTAAACACTTATAAGTAAATCTCATATTGCATTTGTTAAATTAAGTACGATTTCGGTTTGACTTTGGGGACACAATTGTATATTTTGATTCTATGGTAGTTGTCTGATAAACTACAACATACCAAATCTCATTCAATAACAAAACAACTAATTCCGCATTCCGCTCAAAATCGCGCTAGATTTTCTACCCATCCTAGAGAATCCTTCTTCCATCCAAAATTTTCGTCTGCTCTGGTGTTTATGGATTCTGCCAGAACGGTGTCTGTCTGCCTCAAGCGCGAACAAAGCTAGGTTTAAGAGCGATTACTCAACTCAACTATTTGCTTAATCCCCAATGTGCCATGTCTACTACAGCCACGAACGAACTGAAACATGAGATTTCCCAGTTATTGCGAGAGTATCAGCAGTGTCCTTCCGAACGTATTCGCAATCAACTGGTGAAACTAAATTTTGGACTGGTGAGAAAAGAAGCTCACTACTGGATCAATCAATGTCAAGAAAGCTACGAAGATTTGATCCAGGTCGGCTGTTTAGGTTTAATTAGGGCTATTGAAAAATTTGAACTTTCCAAAGGTAATGCCTTTAGTTCTTATGCTATTCCTTATATTCGCGGGGAAATTCAACACTACCTGCGAGATAAAGGTGTTACTATGCGAATCCCCCGGCGCTGGTTGGCACTACAACAGCAAGCAATAGGAGTTTCCCGTTCTTTACGCGAAAAATACAATCGTCAACCTACTGATGCAGAAATAGCAGCAGTGCTAAATATCCCTGTTAGCGAATGGCAAGAGATTAAATTAGCTTGGGTGAACCGCTCCCCTTTGAGTCTGGATGTGCCTATACAAGATGGAGAAGAAGGCTCTACTAGCTTGGGTGAACTAGTTCCAGATCCTCATTACCGCAGTTTTCAACTGGCTCAAGAGGATCAAATTCGTCTGCAACTAGCACTGGTACAGTTAGAGAATCGTACCCGTGAGGTTTTAGAGTGTGTATTTTTGCATGATTTGACTCAGAAGCAAGTTGCAGAACATTTAGGTATTAGTGTAGTTACGGTATCTCGAAGAGTCAAAAAAGGTCTGGATTTATTGAAACATCTGATGGGTGTCGGAGAAGATTAACAGCAAACAAGCTCAAGCTGTGGTTTTGCTGGCCTGACTGTATTAAAAATAAGCTGCGAAATGTCAAAATGTAGGTTATAAATTAAACAGTCTTCGCTTTGAATATTAACTTCAAGTGTGTTGACTACCACAAGTAAACTTTCCTATAGCTTTCGAGAACAGCTAATGGGTATAAATTCGCAAATTACAGCTACGGCTATTTTAACTTTGGCGATCGCAGGTTGTACTATTGGAGAAACACCAGAAGCTACTAACACTCCTCCTGCCCCAACTCCCCAAGATACAGCCCAGACACCACCATCACCAGCGCCTTTTCCCAGTCCTCTGGTATCTCCTCCTGTGAAAAGCACCACTGTTGCAGGGGGTAATGATTTAATTCCATCTACAAATATAGATTTGCAGCAAAAAATTATACAACCAGGTAGACGCGACCCATTTGCAGAAATTGTTAAACCTCCAATTGGTCAAGGAACTACTCCGCTGACGATATCCAGCACCAGGCCAGTTCCTACATTACCTCCCCTTCCCACTACACAAAAACCACAAACAGGTTCCACAGGAGTAAATACACCTGGTGGTGGACAATTACCAACAACTCCCAACGGAGTAGGAAGACCTGGTGGTACTACTGGAACAATTGCCACTGTACCTAAACCCAAGCCTCCTGTAGTGTCACAACTGCCTAAAGTTTTACCTCAACCTGTTCCCAATCCCAAAATCACGCCTGTACTACCACCACAGCCACAACCGGAAACTGCAAGAGCAGTTGTAGTTAGTGGTGTAGTTTTAATTGGTAGACAACCCCAGGCAATTATTAAAGTACCAGAAGAGCCAACCAGTCGCTATGTTCAAGCGGGACAAAGATTAGGTAATGGGGTTTTGATTAAACGGATTGAAATGAACGGTGGTTCTAATCCTATTGTGATTTTTGAACAATACGGTATTGAAGTAGCAAAAGGTGTAGGAGAAAAACCCGTCTCTGAGCCTTCTAAGACTGCTGCTAGTAGTGCGATTTCGATGGGTACACCATTGTAAATGTTGTGAAATATCAACTTTAAACCTGATTTTAATGCGGTGAGCAATCTCAAAAATCAGGTTAATTTAACTGAGTTTTTGCTGAATATGTAGCAACGGATGATAAAACAAAAGACACCAAAAAACTTTTAGCATTGTCACCTGTCACCTGTTCACTGTTACCGACTATAGCTATACACGGTTGCCAAAAAACAAACAATAAGATTTAATGACCGGATATTTCCGGTTTTATATTATTTCTATGGAAATGACTCAGAAAAAAATTGAATTTACTAATTTACCTTTGGCTGTGTATCGGGAAATAGCATCACATTTGCGTCAAGTAGAAGGGGTAGATGTTGATTTAATTCCCCAAACTTCTTCTGATTTTGATTACAATCAAAGTCAAATTGCTTACTTGTCTGTTTCTTGGCAACCAAATACTAATGAAGAACGGATTCAACAAATTTTGGCTTACTATCAAAATTGTTATGGTAGTTATTCTGTTAAATAGGGTTTGCTGATAGCGGAGCGTGGCGTAAGCCATAAAAGTTATCTGTGAGGGCTATTAATAGGGAAGAGGGAATAGGGAATAGGGAATAGTTTTAGTTATTCGTTATCCCCAAATTTTTTGATTGATCAGACCCAAAATGCACACCAATGGTGCTTCTTCAAAAGCCTTGAACTTTTTAGGTCATCTTAGGCATTGCTAATTAGGTAATGAAATTAAGCATTTTTAAAACCGGAACAAGTACTTTTGTTGTAAGTAATTGCATAAAAATCATTACATATTCAACAACACCGATATGTGCATTACAGCTTAGTTTGAGTAAAGGAAAATTCTGGTTGTTAAGACAAGACTGAAAAGCTCATATATTATCAAGTAAAGCGGTCTTCAACCAACACAGGAATTTTAAACGTAACTTGCAGTGATGCGTTACCTTGATCATCATTACCATGTCCATCAATCCTTGCTCGCGCACTTTGAATAACTGAATTGGGAACATTCATGATTATTTCATTCCACTGATGATTTTCACCAACAAAGCTTGTCTGTAAATAGAAGTCCTCTACGTCAGCAAATTTTAAAACTTTTGCTTTCCAATCAAGTGGCACGGGAATAGTAACATCACCCTCATAGCGAAGATGCGTATAATTACTTCGCATTTCTTTGACATCATAAGCAATATGAATTAGAAGAGCTTTTCCATCTTCTCTAACTCTTAAATTATTAGCTTCAAGAATCATTCTTGTTTTGCGTCCTGGTTTGGTATATACGTCTGGATCTCCACCTCCAATCCAAGGTACAGACGGAATTTCGTAATAATGCACTAGCGTTTTAAGCTTAGACATAATATATCCTCCTGTATCGTATAATGCCTTTGTAACTGTAGCGAAATGCTCTGCTCTTTGTATGCTTTACTTTAAATCGCTGGATTTTAATAAGCTGTAGTACGTTTGACAAATTTTCAAGTTCGCAATTCTCATAAATACCATTGGTTTACTGTTTCCTGTTTATTAGCCTCAAACCTTATTTTTCGTGACAAAGAAAAATTAAGACAGCTAAATGCAATTATCTAGCAGCCCCTTACAAAATTCATATTTGCTTAATATTTAATAAATATTAATCAACAGGGGATTGTTATAGAAGGTGAAAAAGAAGAGTGTAAAGAATCTTCAACAACACACCCTATGTATCTTTTATAGATGCCGGGTAATGGTAAGTATAATTATTATTAACATGGTATATTCTATGTTAGAATTTAGCATCAATGACTACAAATGGATTTACTCACTATTTTAGGCTTAGTTGCAGGGACATTAACCACTATTGCTTTTTTACCGCAGATGTTCCAAACCTGGAAAACCAAATCAGCAAAAGATGTCTCTTTCGTGATGCTGATTACTTTTATGTCCGGTTTGTTTCTGTGGTTAATTTATGGGATTATCCTTGGTGCTATACCCATTATTTTAGCTAATGGCATCACTTTATTTTTCAATTTCATTATTCTCTGGTTGAAAATTAAATATAGATAATATTTGATTGTTAAGGGTTTGGCATTGCTAAAAACCTACAGAGTTCTTAAATTTTGTACGCTTGATATCAATCCCCAAAAAATATATTTAACGAACCGCAAAGTACGCCAAGTACGCAAAGGAAGAAAGGAAATTAATCTGCTAAGGATTGATGAGAATGTAGGAAAAAAGTTGTATGTGAATTTATAAATAATTTATAATTGGTAAAAATTTTGGGGTTACTTGCGTCAAACCAACCGACAAGAGCTAATTTGGTTTATAATTATATAATAGCTAAATTTTTAGATTAACCTGTGACATCATCTGTATTTAACTCTGAACGCCTTTTATTTACACCCGCTACTCCCCAAACTGATGCTATTCCCCTTATTTTCGCTTTCCCAAATGAGTACACGGTGGGAATAACCAGTCTTGGCTATCAAGTGGTATGGGCAACTTTAGCGATGCGTGATGATTTACAGGTGAGTCGCTTATTTACTGATACTCAAGAACAACTTCCTAGAAAACCAGAAATACTAGGTTTTTCTATGTCTTGGGAATTAGATTATGTGAATATTTTCAATCTTTTGGAATCTTTAAATATTCCCCTTCGCGCAAGTAATAGAACAGAAAATCACCCTTTAGTTTTTGGTGGCGGTCCGGTTTTGACTGCTAACCCTGAACCGTTTGCTGATTTTTTTGATGTGATTTTATTGGGTGATGGGGAAATTTTACTGGGGAGTTTTATCGAAGCTTATAAAGAAGTTAGAAACGCATCCAGGGAAGTTAAATTAACAAGATTGGCACAAGTACCTGGCATCTATATTCCCAGTTTATATTATGTTGAATATTCTAGCCCTGATGGAGAAATAAAATCAATAAATCCCATTTCTTCAGAAATTACCGCAGTTATTCAAAAGCAAACTTACCGGGGAAATACTCTTTCTGCTTCTACTGTGGTAACGGAAAAAGCCGCTTGGGAAAATATTTTCATGGTGGAAGTGGTGAGGAGTTGTCCAGAAATGTGTCGCTTCTGTTTAGCAAGTTATTTAACTTTACCTTTTAGAACTGCGAGTTTGGAAAATTCTTTAATTCCCGCTATTGAACAAGGTTTAAAGGTTACTAACCGTCTGGGTCTATTGGGTGCTTCCGTGACACAACATCCTGAATTTTCAGAGTTATTAGATTATATTAGTCAACCTAAATATGATGATGTGCGGTTGAGTGTTGCGTCGGTGAGAACAAATACAGTAACGGAAAAGTTAGCTGCAACTTTGGCAAAACGTGATACTCGTTCTTTGACAATTGCTGTAGAAAGTGGTTCAGAAAAACTGCGGGAAATCATCAATAAAAAGTTATATAATGATGAAATTATCCAAGCTGCCATAAATGCGAAAGCTGGAGGTTTATCAAGTTTAAAATTATACGGAATGGTGGGTATTCCTGGGGAAGAACCAGAAGATTTAGATGCAACCGTGGCAATGATGAAGGCTGTTAAAAAAGCTGCTCCTGGTTTGCGGTTAACTCTGGGATGTAGCACCTTTGTACCGAAGTCACACACGCCTTTTCAGTGGTTTGGCGTGAATAAGCAATCTGAGAAGCGGTTGCAATTTTTACAAAAACAGTTAAAACCCCAAGGTATAGATTTTCGTCCTGAAAGTTATAATTGGTCTATTATTCAAGCTTTGTTATCGAGAGGCGATCGCAGACTTTCCCATCTGTTAGAATTAACTCGTGATTTTGGTGATTCTTTGGGTAGTTACAAACGCGCTTTTAAGGAATTAAAGGGAAAAATTCCTGATTTAGATTTTTACGTTTATAGTCATTGGTCTACTGAGCAAATTTTACCTTGGAATCACTTGCAAGGACCTTTACCTCAGTCTACACTAGTAAAGCATTTGCATGAAGCAATGAGTCATTTTCGCTCTGTTGCAGGAGTGAAATAAACGCAGAGGTTCGCAGAGGTCAACGCAGAGGTTCGCGGAGTTAGAGGATGCAAAATACATCGGAGTTTTATTGTGCTTATTGTGGTGAAGAAAACACTACTTTTATTGACTTGAGTGCAGGAATGACACAAAGTTATGTGGAAGATTGTCAGGTTTGTTGTCGTCCTAATATTTTGTATGTCAGAATTGATGAAGATACACTAGATATTGAAATTGATAGTGAATACGAAGGTTAAAGTTTAGGTTTTCGTTTCATGCTGTACTTTACTCACTCTTCTATTATTAATGCACCTGTCGAAGTAGTTTGGAAATTTCATGAACGTCCAGACATTCTACAGTTACTAACTCCACCTTGGCAACCACTCCAAGTAGTGCGTCGAGAAGGAGGACTAGATGAAGGTGCTATTACAGAGTTCCGTTTGTTTATTGGTCTTTTACCTTTGACTTGGTTAGCACGTCACAGTGAATTTGAAAAATATCGTCTGTTTACTGATGAACAAATATCTGGGCCTTTTGAGTCTTGGGTACATCGTCATGAGTTTGCAGAGGAAGAGGGAAAGACGAGATTAACTGATAATATTTCTTATTCTATGCCGGGAGGTGATGGGGTGGAATTTGTCGGTGGTTGGTTGGTACAAGTGCAGTTAGAAGCCATGTTTCGTTATCGGCATTTTATCACAAAACGGGAATGTGAGGTCAAGTAATTAATTATTAATTATCCATATTTATAGAAAGTTGTGTTAATTTTTCCAGCAGTTTATAAACCTCAGTCCCAATTTTTTGCTCTGGATAATTTGCATCATTGGGACTACATCCACCCAGGATTTTTGCTCTAGGTATTGCTTTGGGTATATATTCAATTAGTGTCTCATAATATTGAGGAAATTTTCCTTGATGAATACGAGCTAATAAACTTTTACATATTCCTGGACGTTTTTTAATAGGATGTTTCCAGATGTAATCATGTAAACTTTCAGTTGAAGTTTCTCCTAAAACACAATCTTTTAAAGTCGTGTTTAAATCCACAAAGTGCAAAATTAACCAAAGTTCAAAACATGGATTACTTAATCCTAGCTGATAAAGAGAACTTTCTAAACATTTTTGATAAATTTGTTCAATAGATGTTTTACGGTTATCATATTCATCTGTATCTACTATTAACCATAACTCATCATAATTTTCTTGAGGTTGATACCTTTGTTTTAATTCTTCGAGAAATTTATCTAAAGTCTCTAAGACTATATCAGGATGAGAATTACCCGCTTTAGATTCTTCTCTATCTATAAACTCTACATATAAATTACTCATCCTAAATTCTTCTGCATATTGCTTTTTTAAAGCATGAAAATATTTATATTCAGTTTTATCACCTTCTGCAACTATTATATATAATTTCCATTTTCCATCTGGACTACATTTACTATTAATTTCAATTGATATCCTCTGATAATCATCATTTCTTTCTCTTCCCATTTTATTTCTCTTTGCTCCAACCTAAAGCTTTTAAATCTTTGATAAAAGGTATTGCTCCAAATCTTCCATTAAGATATCCAGCAACTAAATCTAAATTTTCAACATCTGTATTTGCTAAAGAATAAAGTATAGATTGTCCATATTTATCTTTTTCTACAAACCAAATTTCATCTTTTCTAAAAACATCCTTTATATCTAGTAAGTTAACTTCATGTGTTGATGCTATTAACTGACTACTTGAGTTCTTATATTCAGTATTGTTTAAAAAATGGTCAAACAGTTTATAAATCAGTATAG
>NZ_LUFH02000054.1 GCF_001586785.1 Sphaerospermopsis aphanizomenoides BCCUSP55 | reverse complement strand
GGGGACGCAGGGGAGGAAAAATTTTTCGCTATCAAAATTGGATAATTTAATTTCTGGAAGTCCCTTAACAGTAATTTGTCAGTCATTTGTGCGGAAATTATCAGATGAGGGTATTGACGGCCAACTCAAAACCTGATACAATAGATTTCGATAAGGAAGAACTATCTAATTAATTTAAAAAAATTAGGCCAGGTAAATTCAAATATTCGTTATCCAACAATATTGTAGAGACGTTTCATGAAACGCCTCTAAATGTCACATACCAGGGTATTGTAAATTACTTACTCACCTTCAACCAAAGCACTATACTCATCTGCTGTCATGGTATCCTCCTCAATATCTTCCGCGTCATCGACACGCAATTTCAAAAACCACCCCGCACCGTAGGGGTCGTCTCCTACATCTTCGGGAGATTCAATCAAAGCATCATTGCGTTCTATAACTGTACCGCTGACTGGTGAATTAAGTGTTTCCACAGCTTTCACTGATTCAATTGTACCCAAAGAGTCTCCCTTGCTAACAGCGATACCAACTTCTAGCAGGTCTAAAAACACGATATCACCCAATTGATCTATAGCAAACTGCGTAACCCCAATAGTGGCAATGTCATCATCTAAGCGTACATATTCATGAGAATCTAGATAACGCAAATCCTGCGGATATTCCAAAGACATAAAACTTCCTCTTCCACGTTAGAAAAATTAGTGTTACCAGAGTAACCCAAAAGACATTATTCCTTAAAAACCTCAAAGGTTATCAATTACTAACACGATTTTTTGAGCGATAAAAGGGGCGTTTAACCACGACTGCGGGATAAGCTTTACCGCGAATTTCCACCTCTAGCTGCTGTTTGACTTTTGCTAACTGACTGGGAACGTAAGCTAAAGCAATGGGATAACCAAGGGTAGGTGAGAGAGTACCACTAGTTACTTCTCCTACTACTTGACCTGATGATAATACGGGGTAGCCATGACGGGCAATATTTCTGCCTTGGGTTTGTAAACCTACAAGTTTACGCTGCACTCCCTCAGCTTTTTGCTGTTCTAAAACACTACGACCAATAAAATCGCCTTTAGTATCTAAATGTACTAACCAACCCAAACCAGCTTCTAAGGGTGTTGTATTATCATCAATATCTTGGCCATACAACGCCATTGCTGCTTCCAGACGTAAGGTGTCTCTGCAACCGAGTCCACAGGGGATAACACCAGCATCATAGAGATGTTGCCACAATTTTATACCCACTTCGGGATCTACCATCACTTCAAAACCATCTTCCCCAGTGTAGCCTGTACGGGCAAGGAAGGCTGGTTGACCGAAGATGGTTGTTTCCAGGTGTCCAAAGGCTGTGATGGGGGTTAAATTTGCTGTCACTAAAGACTGGAGATGGCTGGTAGCTTTTGGACCCTGAACGGCAATTAATATCTTATCCCGTGACAGGTCTTGAAATTGGACTGCATCAAGGTCAAGATATTTTAATAACCAGGCTTTGTCTTTGTCGGTGGTGGCGGCATTAACGATAATTACTACCTTTTGAATACCAGTATTGTCTTCACCTTGGTAGTAAATAATGATATCGTCAATTATTCCGGCTTGGGAATTTAATAATACTGTGTATTGTGCTTGACCGGGTTGCAGACGACTTAAATCTGAAGGCACTAATTTTTCTAGTTGGGAAATTAGGTTTTTACCTTGGAGAGTAAATTTACCCATGTGGGAAATATCGAACATCCCCGCTGCATTTCTCACAGCTTGATGTTCTTGGATGATACCGCTATATTGTACTGGCATTTCCCAACCACCAAAGCTGGTAAAACGGGCTTTGAGTTCTACACCAGTTTGATATAAAGGGGTTCGCGCTAGAGATTGGGTGATATCTTCTTGATTAGCCACAGGTATTTTAAGCGATCGCACATCAACATCTATCTATCCTACGGGAAGAGTTCTAATTTGGCAGAGAATTAATCTGCACTCCCTAGTGCGCTTTAATAATGAATAGTGGAATTATTGAGATTTATTAAGCAAAAGTTATGAAGTATTGGCAAATACTCGCTAGTTTGGTTTTAGCCGTGGTGTTGTTTGTGTTTCCTCCAACAGCACAAGCAGCAAGTTCTTCCAGCATTACCCGTTCTGCTGGGGAAGAACTGCAAGGTCAGGATTTTTCTGGACAAAGTTTAATAGGTAAAGAATTTACCAACGTCAGCTTAGAAAATGCAAACTTTAGCAATGCTGACTTACGGGGCGGAGTATTTAACGGTACTGTATTAGAGCGTGTCAATCTGCATGGTGTAGATTTTAGTCAAGGTATTGCTTATTTAGCAAAGTTTAAGAATGCTGATTTAAGTGATGCAATATTAACCGATGCAATGATGTTGCGTTCCACTTTTGATAATGTTGATGTTACTGGTGCAGATTTCACCAATGCAGTTTTAGATGGTGTACAGGTGAAAAAACTTTGTGTTAATGCCAGCGGTGTAAATCCTAAAACTGGTGTTGATACTCGTGAATCTTTAGGATGTAGATAAGTAAAACCATAACCCGCCTGGGAATTAATTCCCAGTCTCATAGCAAAAGTCATCTAAAGATGACTAAATAACCCAAAAATTTTTAGTAAACTTTAGTTTACTTTGGTTATTAGCCCGGAAATTCATTTCTGGGCGGGTATGGAAGCCAACATATAATCAATTTTCACCTTAATTTTTACTGAAAATCTACTAATTGGAAATTCTTTTCCATTTCTAATCTTTGTTCAACATTACGTAAAAAATACCCATCAATCATAGCTGAACCTAATAGCTTTCCTAATTCATCGCGGCTAGTAGTAATCATAATGTTATACCTGTCACCAGGCAAATTACCCAACATGGCAACAATAGACTTTTCAATTAACTGTAATACCTCTGGTGAGTGAGGTTGAGAAAGTTGGGCAACAGTTTCTGGTTTCAAAGATTTTACATATTGCCAAAGCCTATCATTATTTTCTTCAGGTGCAAAATAATCTGACTGATGATGGGAAAGATTACTCATGGCAATTACTGGAGATTAGCTGGATTACTAATCAATTTATCAAGATATTGAGCAGATGATAGTGCAAGAAACCGAACCTGAAAAGCAGAGTTTATGCTACTCGTTTTGGCTGAAGCAGAGAATATAGCTGGTGACAGGTAACAGGTGACAGGTGACAGTGGTAAAAGGCTTTGAGTGTTTGAGTTTTATGTTTGGTTAATGCCTTAAGCGCCTTGTCTACAGCTATAAGTAAAAGGTAAAAATCCAAAATCCAAAATCCAAAATCTAATCACATCCTCTGAGATAATGAAAAAAATTAACATGAGTGACTAATGCTGAGACTAATTACTGATTTTGATGGCCCAATTATGGATGTTTCCGAACGCTACTATCAGGTTTATCAATTATGTTTGCAGAAAACTAAATATCCTGACCAAGAGGTGACACAACTTTCTAAAGCGGAATTTTGGCAACTCAAGCGATCGCATACTCCCGAAAAATATATTGCCTTAAAATCAGGTTTAAATGAAGAACAAGCCCAAGAGTTTACCAAAATTCGCAAGCAAACAGTACATACACAGCCTTACTTTCAGTATGATATCCTCGTCCCTGGGGCTTTGGATGCTTTGGCTAAAGTTCAACAAGCGGGAATTGATTTAGTAGTCATGACTATGCGTAGGGTGCGAGAATTGGACTATGCTATTGATAAATACAATTTAGGTAATTTTTTCCCTGAAAATCGTCGTTATTGTCTCAGTAATGACTATGTAAAAACCCGTGACATTGAAGACAAACCCCTATTGATGACAAGGGCTGTAGCAGAACTACCTCCTGCTGCTAATACCTGGATGGTGGGAGATACAGAAGCTGATATTGCTGCTGCCAAAAAACATGATATTAAAATGATAGCGGTAGAAAGTGGCATCCGCGATCGCCTTCAATTAGAAAGCTACCAACCTGACTTAATTGTGAAAAATTTGCTTACTGCTGTAAATATGATCCTCTCTGAAGAAACGAGGGTGTAAGGGTGTAAGGGTGTAGGGGTGTAGGGGTTTTTTCTTTCATTTCAGGTTTCAGATCCCTGACTTTTTGGAGAAGTTGGGGATCTTGGTATTCAAGGGATATGGGTACAGAAATTAAATGATCTTCTCAGACATAATTACACTGATTCTGTCTGCACAAATTCCCGATTTGTTAATAAACCTAAGTTTTATATCTGGCGCGGGTTATGTTTAATTGTTTTGACTAATATATAGAAATTCTCGATTATTAATTCGCAATATTAAAGAACTACGGCATCTAAGTTATTAATAGGAATTCGTGCATATTTCAATAGACAAAAATATATTAATTATGTCCAGACCATTGATGCCAAACCCTTGAATTATAAGTTTTTATTTGAAATCATCATAAATAGATTAGTTGAAATCACATCAGATTTTATTTCTCAGTTTCAGAGATTTCAACATATATATAAAGGAGGAATTCTCATGGCTAATATTCAAGTTTCCACACTGCTTCCTGTTGGTTATGAACTATTTGATGATTCTGCCAGCTTTTTGAATGAACTAGCTAATCAGGAAATACAAACTGTTATGGGAGGAGGTCATTCTTGTCATTCTCATCGCTATCATCATTCCCATAAAGGCTACTCTCACAAAGATTACTCCAATCAATCCTATGGCGGCGGTTGGTGGTAAACTGTTAAACTTTTCATACCAATTTTGAATCTCTCGTTCCCATACTCTGTATGGGAATGAATTCAATAAGGCCATGCCTTCTATAATCAGAGGTATTAACAATTAACAATTAACAATTGACAATTGACAATTACCTCTCCCTATAAGTGACAGAATTGCAAAATAGGAACTGTTTGCATTTTTCTCCTTGCTAGGAAAGGTTTTAAACCTTAAATGAAACAATTATCAATTGTCAATTATCCATTATCAATTATTCAACATCTTTAATGCGGGTTTTCCGTTCTAGAATTTCCTTTAATACTAAAGTAACAACAGCTAATAATGCCAAAAGCACTGCCGCAGAAAAAGCTGCTTCTGTTTCATATTGTTTATAGGCATCTTCTACAAATAATGGTAAACTCTGGGTGGTATCGGCAATGTTTCCAGATACTACAGAAACAGCACCAAATTCACCCATTGCTCTGGCATTTGTTAAGATTAAACCGTAGAGTAAACCCCAACGGATGCTAGGTAAAGTCACACGCCAAAAGGTTTGCCAATCATTTGCACCGAGGGTTTTTGCGGCTTCTTCTTGGTCTTTGCCAAATTCTTCTAGGACGGGGATGACTTCCCTAGCGACAAAGGGCATACTGACAAAGGCGGTAGCTAATACCATGCCTGGAAATGCAAAGATAATTTGAATATCATGGGATTGTAGCCAAGGGCCAAACCATCCTTGTCTGCCATAAAGTAGGACTATCATTAAACCTGCGACGACTGGAGAGATAGAAAAGGGTAGGTCAATGATACTGAGGACTATAGCACGTCCTGGGAATTTATGGCGAGCGATCGCCCAAGCTGCACATAAACCAAAGACGGTATTTAAAGGTATGGCAATTACAGCTAATAAGAGTGTTAACCAAGCTGCATGGAGAAAGTCTGTTCTGCTTAAGTTATCTAAAAATGGACCTACTCCTTTTTTAAAGGCTTGGTAAAACACATTAATTGCGGGAATATACTGCACCAGAAATAAATAACTGATGGCAATACCAATTAACAGGCCAGGAACAAAACTTTGCTTTTGGGAAGTCTTTGGTTTATCTGTTGTCATATCTTCTCGACCAAGCTTGTAACAAGTTAATTGTGATTAACAAAACTAGAGAAATACTTAGTAACACTACTCCTATTACTGTTGCACCGGAATAATCATATTGTTCCAATCTTTGGAAAATTAATACTGGTGCAATTAAATCTTTAAATGGTGTATTAGAAGCAATAATTACTGTTGAACCATATTCTCCCACTGCACGGGAAAAACCCAAAGCTACACCTGTTAAAATCGTCGGGAATAAAGGTGGTAAAATCACTTTGGTAAAAGTTTGCCATGGGGAAGCGCCTAAACTCCAAGCTGCTTCTTCAATTTCTTTTTCCATTTCTTGCAGTACAGGTTGTACAGTTCTGACAACGAAAGGTAGAGAAATAAATATCATTGCTACCCCCACTCCCAAGCGGGTAAATGAGACTCTAATTCCCAAAGGTGCTAACAAAGAACCTATCCAACCATTATCACTGTAGACTGTTGCTAGTGTTAAACCTGCCACAGATGTGGGTAAGGCAAAGGGTAAATCGACGGTGGCATCAATAATGCGTTTCAAAGGGAAATCGTAGCGGACTAAAACCCAAGCAATTAATGTACCAAAGACACCATTAATAGCCGCTGCAAATAATGAAGTGACAAAGGTAACGTTATAGGTTGCTAATGCTAACTCATTGGTAGCAATTGCCCAAAATTTATCTGGTGGTTCTGTGCTGGCTTTCATGAACATGGCCACTATGGGCATAAATAACATAAAAGTCAAGTACACAATCGTAATTCGCCAAGTCCAAGGTAGACGAATTAAACTATCTACAAACACCTTCCAAATAGGAGGTTTAGTGTGATTTTCTACAGTGGGAGATACAGCCATAAGTTAAAATTCAAAATTCAAGATTCAAAATAGTGCTTCCAGCAGGCTACGTCAACAAAATTCAAAAACAGGAACTGAGGAGAAGGTAAAATAGACTCTCACCTATCACTCGATTTTGGATTTACGATTTTGGATTGCGGATGGACTCCACTCTCAAGTGTAGAGATTGAAAATTTTGGATTTGGGATTGACAATTTTTCTGTCCTGAAGGACTCCGAATCCATACCAAATTTTTTCATCTAAAATCTAAAATCTAAAATCTAAAATCTAAAATTCCCTGTCACCTGTCACCTATTTTCAATTACTTCTTATTTTTGAGTTGGATTTGGTCAAAAATGCCGCCATTGGCGAAGAACTTTTCATCAACTGCTGACCAACCACCAAAATCTTGAATTGTACCCAGAGTTTTAACTTGAGGAAATTTGTCTTTGACTTCTTTGGTTTGGGCTACAGTCTCATTCACTGGTCTAAAACCTAATTTCACAAACTCTTGTTGGGCTTCTGGTGTGAACAGGTATTTAACGAATGCTTCTGCTACTTCACGATTACCATGTTTATCAACATTTTTATCTACTACTGCGACTGGATTATCAATGGATATATTCACGTCAGGAACAATATAATCAACTTTTTCACCTTTTTGTTGTGCTAAGACAACTTCGTTTTCATAGTTGATTAAAGCATCTCCTTGTCCTTGTTTAGCAAAGGCATCTGTTGCTTCTCGTGCGTCTTTTGTGAGAATTGGCACATTTTTGTAAACGTTAGCAACAAATTCCGTTGCTTTGGCATCATCTCCACCAGCTTTAATCACAGAATTCCACAGTGCTAGAAAATTCCACTTTGCAACACCTGATGTTTTGGGGTCGGCGGTAATTAATTTAATGTCACCTTTGACTAAATCTGCCCAAGTTTTGATGCCTTTGGGGTTGCCTGGACGAGTGATGATAGCTGCTACTGATTTAGAGACAATGCCATTATTGGGAACTTCTTTTTCCCATCCTGGTTCAATTAGTCCCGCTTTCTGAATTTTTTCTGTGTCTCCAGACAATGCTAAATGAACAACATCTGCGTTTAAACCATCAATTACGGCGCGAGTTTGTGAACCTGAACCGCCGTAGCTTTGTTTAAAGGTGACATTTTGCCCTTTTTCCTGTTTCCATTTTTCCACAAATTTGGGAATGATGGCTTCATGGGCAGCTTTGGTGACAGCAAAGGAAACTAGGGTGATTTTTACATCCTGTTTTTTGGTGGCTGTAGCATTTTCTGTGTTGGTATTATTCTGGTTTCCACCAGCACAAGCCGCTAACACCACACTCAAAAATGTGCTGGCTAAAAACAGGGATATCAAGGTTTTCAACGAGTTTGTTTTTGGTCGTGGATGTTGTTGCCAAGTCATGATTTCTTCTCCTTTGAATCTCAATTGCGGGTAAACTTCACATTTACGATAGGGAATAGGGGGATTGTAGCAGGTTCAGGGGACATCAGTTTTTGTTGGCATCAAAAATATTCGTCAAATATCGGTATATACATAATCAAGACTTATACGTTGTTGGCTGGGGTTGATTAAACAATCATACACGCATTTACCGATAGGTAATTTGTATTTTTGACTTGATTTTCTCCATAGTATCTGATAATGTCTGTGTCTGTAAGCTTATTACTGTTTTCCTACCAAGTTACTGTAGATTATTTTCATACCAGCAATAACCTTTTATGACATACAACACGGAAAAATCAGGTAAATTATTATCAACCACAGTTTCATCCGTACTCTTGGCCTTGGGCTTGAGTGCGAGTACCTTCTTACCTGTATCTGCGGGAACTACAGCCCAAAGGACGCAGTTAATTAGTCAAAAGGGTAAAAAAGAAATTACTTTGGTTTCTTATGCAGTGACTAAAGCTGCTTATAGCAAAATCATTCCCCAGTTCGTGGCCAAGTGGAAACGGGAAAAAGGTCAGGATGTGGTAATTAAGGAGAGTTATGGTGGTTCTGGTTCTCAAACCCGTGCTGTGATTGATGGCTTACAAGCGGATGTGGTAGCTTTAGCCTTGGCTTTGGATACGAAAAAGATTGAAAAAGCTGGTTTGATTAATCCAGGATGGGAAAAGGAAGCGCCCAATAATTCTATTGTCACCCGTTCTGTAGTAGCTTTAGAAACTCGTCCTGGTAATCCTAAAAAGATTAAGACTTGGGCTGATTTAGCTAAACCTGGGGTAAAGATTGTTACCGCTAATCCTAAAACTTCTGGTGGTGCAAGGTGGAATTTTTTAGCTTTGTGGGGTGCAGTTGCTAAAAATGGCGGTAATGAAAGCCAAGCTTTGAATTTTGTAACTCAGGTGTTTAGGAATGTGGTGATTTTACCGAAGGACGCTAGAGAATCTAGTGATGTGTTTTACAAAAAAAATCAAGGTGATGTGCTGCTAAATTATGAAAATGAAGTGATTTTAGCAGCACAACAGGGTAAAACAGATGTATCTTATGAGGTGCCATCAACCAATATTTCTATAGAAGGGCCTGTGGCTGTGGTTGATAAGAATGTAGACAAACACGGTACTCGTGAGGTGTCAGAGGCTTTTGTGAAGTTTTTGTTTACACCAGAAGCCCAGCGTGAGTTTGCTAAGGTTGGTTTTAGACCAGTTAACCCAACTGTAGCTAAAGAGGTACAGAGTAAGTTTCCCAAGATTTCCCGACTTTATACTGTGGGTAATTTAGGGGGTTGGGATGGTGTGCAGAAGAAGTTTTTTGATGATGGTGCTATTTTTGACAAAATTCAAGGGCAAAGGCGGTAATAGGTGACAGGTGACAGGTGACAGGTGACAGGTGACAGGTGACAGGTGATAGGTGACAGGTGACAGCTTGAAAATCATACCTGCGGGTCTGAGGATGACCTTGAGATCTTGGTGACAGGTGATAGGTGACAGGTGACAGCTTGAAAAGTCTTTTGGTATCTGGGTTTGATCATTTGTGGATATTCTAAGCACCTTAGCGATTCCTAGAAAGGAAAATGTAGAGGAATAGCGATCGCACTTCCATAAATATAGTACAATTGTCCTATCTGTTTAG
This sequence comes from Sphaerospermopsis aphanizomenoides BCCUSP55, assembly GCF_001586785.1. Lineage (GTDB taxonomy): Bacteria > Cyanobacteriota > Cyanobacteriia > Cyanobacteriales > Nostocaceae > Sphaerospermopsis_A > Sphaerospermopsis_A aphanizomenoides_A. The sequence goes on along the minus strand of NZ_LUFH02000054.1, from coordinate 33,530 downwards.
GCTATCCCCCGGTTTTTTTGCGGGGGATTTTGTTTGTGATGGGAATTTTAGTCTTTCTCAACTTGTTTGTTATTTGCCAAGGTGAAAATGACTTGTCGAGTTTTCAGGTGTAGTATTGATTTGGGCTGTGGACAAACAAGTGCGATCGCCCAACATCACTCTACACGCTGTCGAGTCTCCAGGTATAGTATTGACGTGGGTTATCGTCAGGAACTATATACCCAGTCGCACCTCTGCGTTGTGGATTAAATGGAGGGGTTGGCTGATTGTTTGTACCCGGAGGGGGTGTCTGATTGTTTGTCCCTGGAGGGGTTGTTTGATTGTTTGTGCCTGGAAATCCAGGTGGTAGTCCGGTATTTTGTCCACCAGTTAATAATTCTTGTTCCTCTGTGGATAACTCTTTGAGTAAATCAAATAGGGTAGTTTGATTTGACATGATTATTTACCTCACTTACGTTACAGACTTGACTAAGAGGTATTCATTCCTCTTAATTCCTTGATCATAAGTATCTTTTCTCAGTAATTCATGTGTCAGATGGCATAATCTCTATTCCATCTGTGAGTGTCTGAGGAAGTAAATTTATGCAAAATTATCAACTTTGGATATAAAAAAAGAGACAAAATACTGAATTAGTTGTTAGGGCTTATGCAATGATTATGGAAATATGGTAGGTGACAGGAGACCAGGAATTTTAGATTTTAGATTAAAAAAATTTATTGTTGCTATTATAAGAAAACAGATGAAAACCCTTGAGGCTTCGCCGTGAGCGTCAGCCGAACGGTTAAGTTTTGGAGCGTGGCGGAAAAACTTATACGTACTTTAGGCAAGGGATGAAAGCTAACCAAGGCGTTTACTGCTAATCGTAAAAAATCCCAGAAGTTTAGCCCAGAACGCAAAAAGGCAAAACAAAGACAATCTAACAACTATCACAAAGCTAGAAATAGGTATGCCCGTAAACATTTAAGGGTAAGTAGGCAGCGAAAAGAATATTGCCAGAGATTAGCATATTCCGTCATCCAATCTCACGATTTGGTAGCTTATGAAGACTTAAATGTGAAAGGCATGCTAAGAAACCGACATCTAGCTAAATCAATATCTGATGCTGGTTGGTCTACTTTTAGGCAATGGTTAGAATATTTTGGGCATAAATATGGAAAGGTAACTGTTGCAGTTCCTCCTCATAACACTTCTCAAAATTGTTCTAATTGTGGCCAGAAAGTACAAAAATCTCTATCAACTAGAACCCATGTTTGTACTCATTGTGGGTTCGTTGAAGATAGAGATATCAACGCCAGTATAAATATCCTAAAGCTGGGATTAACTACGGCGGGACACGCCGGAAGCTACGCTTGGGGAGATTTGCCCTCTTGGGCGATTGGTGTCAACCTGTCGTCTAATGGCGAGTCTGTGAACCAAGAATCCCCTCGCCTTTAGGCAGGGGAGTGTCAATTTCAGTATTAGACAAGTTTCAATGCCTAATAGAGAGTAATTGAAATTTCAACCATCCCACTGATATCCAACCATTCGGAGTCCCCCAAGGTTTCAATCCCTAATAGGGAGTAATGGAAATTTCAACTCCAGTCGAAATTCTCGCTAACGGGAAAATTTACGTTTCAATCCCTAATAGGGAGTAATGGAAATTTCAACGTTTTTTGAGAAACACCCGTTTTAAGGTCAATAAATTGTTTCAATCCCTAATAGGGAGTAATGGAAATTTCAACTTGGCGCAGTCTTCATTAAACATTCAAACATTATCAGGTTTCAATCCCTAATAGGGAGTAATGGAAATTTCAACAACGGCAACTATCATAGCAAGCAAACTGCAAAGAACCATGTTTCAATCCCTAATAGGGAGTAATGGAAATTTCAACTTCTGAATTTGAATCAGCCGGTTGGTTTCCGCTGATCTGTTTCAATCCCTAATAGGGAGTAATGGAAATTTCAACGAGAGAGGACTATGGAGAAACACTACGCAATTTAAAGGAGTTTCAATCCCTAATAGGGAGTAATGGAAATTTCAACCTGGTTTTTTAAATGGTATTGGTTCATAACCTATTGTTTCAATCCCTAATAGGGAGTAATGGAAATTTCAACAAGGACAGCAGTATTTAAAAGACTTAAAAACAAGTTTCAATCCCTAATAGGGAGTAATGGAAATTTCAACAAGGCTATGGCTTCGGCTCTGCTGCAACGGTGCAAAAGTTTCAATCCCTAATAGGGAGTAATGGAAATTTCAACCCTGATTTAGAGATAGTAAACATCGAAAAGGGGGAGTTTCAATCCCTAATAGGGAGTAATGGAAATTTCAACTTCTGTCGTTGATGGTTCGCAAACTCCAGCAATTGATGGTTTCAATCCCTAATAGGGAGTAATGGAAATTTCAACGTGCATTTTGCACCTGCGTTGAACTTGATAGTACGTTTCAATCCCTAATAGGGAGTAATGGAAATTTCAACACTCAAGGCTGAATACGGCACACTACACGCCGCCAAATATGTTTCAATCCCTAATAGGGAGTAATGGAAATTTCAACCTTTTTTATTGCCATAGATTAGGGTTGGATGATTTGTTTCAATCCCTAATAGGGAGTAATGGAAATTTCAACCCTTCTCCTCCTATACTTGCAATGATTGTAGGAAGTTTCAATCCCTAATAGGGAGTAATGGAAATTTCAACAGCATCAAAATAAAAAGCAATCAATCATCAAACTTTCAAGATGTTTCAATCCCTAATAGGGAGTAATGGAAATTTCAACTCTTGCAAATTCTGTTCAGTGGGTTTCTCACCAGGTAGAGTTTCAATCCCTAATAGGGAGTAATGGAAATTTCAACTTTAAAAAATTAGCTTTTATATCTATAAATTCAGCAGGTAGTTTCAATCCCTAATAGGGAGTAATGGAAATTTCAACCCATTCGGCGGCGCAAAGTAGCAGAACCGGGTGCGGTTTCAATCCCTAATAGGGAGTAATGGAAATTTCAACTATTATTAAATATACTTGCAATGCAACTATCAGGGGGTTTCAATCCCTAATAGGGAGTAATGGAAATTTCAACCTTGGGAAGAATTTTAATTAATAGATCCCCACTTTTAGTTTCAATCCCTAATAGGGAGTAATGGAAATTTCAACGCATCTTTATTACCCTCTACCCTTACTTCAAATTTCGTTTCAATCCCTAATAGGGAGTAATGGAAATTTCAACTCAAAAGTAATTTTCATCCTCCGTCCGAAGACAAGTTTCAATCCCTAATAGGGAGTAATGGAAATTTCAACCTCATCGGCATGGATACTGTACATCCAGGCTATAGGTTTCAATCCCTAATAGGGAGTAATGGAAATTTCAACGTGAAATGGCCATATCCTCCGAAATCCTGTTTTGCCATCAAGGTTTCAATCCCTAATAGGGAGTAATGGAAATTTCAACGAAATTTCAACGCAGCATAAGCTTCAATCTCTATATTCTTAGCTAGTTTCAATCCCTAATAGGGAGTAATGGAAATTTCAACGGTGCTAGGTGTCCAGTAAAATCTAAGTTTCTAAAAACGTTTCAATCCCTAATAGGGAGTAATGGAAATTTCAACCCATCGCGTACTGGTTTCTTGTAGAGAATATCGTTGTCAAGTTTCAATCCCTAATAGGGAGTAATGGAAATTTCAACGATTCTGTACTATTCTCTCTAGTACCAGCGTAATAGTTTCAATCCCTAATAGGGAGTAATGGAAATTTCAACCAAGCCATGATCAACCTACTGAACAAACATTAGTGGTTTCAATCCCTAATAGGGAGTAATGGAAATTTCAACGTTTGAAGATTTTGGTAATTTCTATTTTTTGAATTTTGAGTTTCAATCCCTAATAGGGAGTAATGGAAATTTCAACGTCATACTTTTCGGTCAGCACCAAGTAGTAATGTTTCAATCCCTAATAGGGAGTAATGGAAATTTCAACTTTTGAAGGTTCTATAAAATTATCAGTTCCGAAAGTTTCAATCCCTAATAGGGAGTAATGGAAATTTCAACGTCTTGAGCAATGCAAATTAAATACTGTTTGCGGTGTTTCAATCCCTAATAGGGAGTAATGGAAATTTCAACTGCGGCATTTTGAAACCCTTAGTATATATAGTTTTCAAGGTTCAGTTGCGCGGATGTCATAATCATAGTCGATTTCAGAGATCGTGTCAAGAGCGAAAATTGCTGAAACCCTTACGGTGTAAGGTGCGCGGGTGGGTAACTTTGATAAAATCCATCAAAAGCTGATGTAGAGAAGATTCCAGCCATTTTTTGTTGACCTGAAATTTTTACACCCACCCATCCGCGCATCAAGCGAAGAAAACAGTATGATCGCGGGGTTGTTCACCACCGATTCTTTCCACTTTACCAAAACAGCAAGCACAAAGGAAATAGAAACGGATGCTATCGGTATCAGACTTAATGAGTTTATTAAGACGCGATCGCAGTTTAGCATACTGAGTATCAGTCAACTCACACTCAAAAATACTATACTGCACCCATTGGCCATAGGACTTGAGGAGATTGTGAATTTTAGTCCGTCGTTTATCCTCAGAAATATCGTAAGAAACAACAACATTCATAAATTGATAATTGACAATTGATAGTTGATAATGAATTGGTAATTGGTGGTTAGGTAATAAACTATTTACTGTCACCTGTCACCTGTCACCTGTCACCTAATAAACAAAGGCGGATACTTTTCAGTTATTCCCATCAAATATTTAGCTAATAACCGAGCTTGTAACTCAAAAGATTCTCGATAAGTACACTTTTTACCCATCACCGGATGTTTAAACTCTGATTGTTTTTTCTTCTCATAATTAGTCAGAAAAATTTTTCTCCCTTCAGGAGTCAGAGAAACAGCATTACTCAAAGGTTCACTAATAAAATCCTCTGGTTTTAAAAATTGTTTATTCAACAAAGTTAAGACCAAAGAATCAACCACCAAAGGTCTAAATTCCTCCATTAAATCCAAAGCCAAAGAAGGACGATTATAACGGTCAAAATGGAGATATCCCAAATAAGGATCAAAGCCGACAAGATTTACCGCAGCTTGGATATCATGACGCAACAAAGAATAACCAAAACTCAACAAAGAATTTACCGGATCAGTAGGTGGACGACGGACACGCTTGGTAAATTCAAAATTGGAATTACGAATTAACTGATTAAAACAACCAAAATAAAATGCACTACCAGCACCTTCTAAACCCCGTAAAGAATCAATACTTTCAGTTTTATCAATTGCTGCAATGACATTTTCTAAACGAGTAACATCAGCAGATAAATCAAGATTATCAGCCTCGCGTTGACGACGCACCAAAAGTTGCCGATAATTTTTTAATTTACCTCTCACAAAACCCTGGACAACATGAACAGATTGGGTAGTATTTCCTGCGGCTTGCCATTGCGCCTTTCTCACAAAAATATTACCAGACATTTCCGGTTGCAACTGTCCTAAATAATGACCTCTTTCATCAATAAAAGATAGCGGTATATGACGTTCCATCAACTCAGAAACTACCGCAGGGGAAACAGTAGAACGACCCAGAACCACCACACCATCTAACTTAATAAAAGCCACATCAATGATAGTTTTCTTCTCAAACTTCACATGAATTCGTTCATCAACCTTGCCAATAAAAGAATCAGCTTGTGAAATGTAAAGAGTACCCATGATAACATTCTCCAAATAGTTGATAGTTTTTAGGTGACAGGTGACAGTTTTAAGCAATTACCAATTACCAATTACCAATTACTACTGATAATTAATTTACTTCTTGATAACGCTCAACTTTATCAACAGCTTGGGGTAAACATCGAGAAAATAAACTACAACCATCACAGCGTTTTGTTTTGATAGCTTTCGGCATTGCACCTGTAAACAACAACATTTTTACAGTCTCAATAGTGGCAATAGTATTTGCGCGTAATTCTGGAGTAATTTCTACTAATTGACGTTGATGTGTTTGGGCATAATAGATATAACCAGAATTGATATTTTTACCCGTCATTTCTTCCAAACACAAAGCCTGAGCGCACACTTGTAATTCATCATTATCCCATTCTCCCTTGCGTCCGCGTTTATATTCGATAGGGTAATATTCACCATTTTCAAATTCAATCAAATCAGATTTACCAATTAATTGATATTGGTCAGATTTTAGATAAATAGCCCGTATTTGGTAAGTTTCATCTCTGTTTACTTCGCTCATTGTGTGAACTCGTTCATGTAAACTTGTGCCTTCAATGGTATATTGATTATCTGTAAATTCACCAGCACAATGAATCAACCAACAACGATGAGGACAGTAGGAATATTGATTTAATGAGGCGATATTAACGTAATCTTCTGGAGAGGTAATAGATAATAGCATATAGTATTCCCAATTTGATTTTTGCGACAATAAAAAACAATTAATCTGTAGGTTGGGTTAAGCGACAGCGCAACCCAACAAAAACGTTAATAATCTGATTGATAACGTTGGGTTTCGTTCCTCAACCCAACCTACTTTCTTCTGGCCATACCCATTCCCATTGTTGTTTTCCTTCCTATTCCCGCATATAAAGCAAAATTAGCTAAAGCATTAATTTGTTTAATTCCTATTGCTTCTACATTGCCAAGAATGCGATAACTAATTTCTCCTAAACAACCAATAAATTTATTTTCATAGTTGCTAATAACTTCAGTTATGATATTGAACGCACTAGGATAAACTGATTCAAGGGGAATATTAGTTAATTCAATACCGCTATATTTATTCCAGCGATTGAGAAGACTATTAAATACAGATTCTCGTGTTGGTAAAACGTTGTCAAAACCACCTTGACGAAAGGCTACAGGTGTAGAGAAGATGAGATTAATTATGCGTTCTGTTTCACTTGCTTGTTCATATAATTGGGAATAGGAACAAACATTAGCCCAAGGTTGGGTAGATTGGGGTGTACCTTGAATGCTAGTAATAAATAAATTAGCTGACCCTAAATGCCAAGGTTGTTCGGGATTAAGATTCAACCATAAAGGTGTGAGTTGACTAAATAATTTGTCATCTAATAAAGATATTCGCCACCAACAATAAGTACCTGCGGAAATAGGATTTTGATGGGCATATTGCAAGATATGAGATTGGGTTTTGTGTTTAGTTTGGATTTGTAAAGGTGAGAGGGTAAAGGGTTTATCGGCGTTTGATTCGTGGAGGTAGTCACCTAATTTTCTATCCACAGAACTGACTAGATTAAGGAATAAGGCGTGATAGTGTCTGCCGGTGAGGAAATTGGGGTAAATGGGAGATTGGGGGGTGATGTTGAGGATGAGACTGTGGGGCATATTATTGATGGTTAGGAATTTTTAAAAGCCCCCCTTAAAAAGGGGGGTTGGGGGGATCTGAAATTTTAAAATTGGGAATTAAGCAATCAAAACTTCATCATCTGGAAGTTGTAACTGTTTAAACTTCATGGCAATTGTTAAGATACCTGATAAACCTGTTAAAAATTGATATTCTTTTTCTCCATCATTACAAACAATAGTTATAGGATAGGAAATTATTCCTTGTTTACGTAATTGAAAAATAACAGCAGCATTAGTTATTGGACAAATAATTACTCCTGGTAATAGATATTTTGATAACATTTGTAATGCAGGTGTTGGTCTGACTGCATCTCCAATACTGCGAACAACTTGACAATTTGTAAAAGCTGTTAATTTATTTAGTTCTGTATTAACAAACTCTTGTTTGCTATCAGGGTAACGCATTCTAAAACTGATGTTATAGATTTCCTTAGCACGACTTTGGATTTCTATAACTTCACCGTTTTGGAAAAATTCATAATACCGCAATAAGTGAAAAGGATCTAATTGTGTTTCTTCAGATTCATCTAAAATAAATCCATGCGGATCTCGAATCGGAAGAGTATCAAATAAGCTATAGCGGAAACTAAATAAAGGTGCATAGCTGGTACTGAATATTTCAGCAAATACTTTTAAATCAGCCAGTATATCATCTCGCTTTCTAAACTCATCCTCATATTTTTCTATGGTTGTAAATCCAGCTTGTAAATCATTCCATTCTTCAGGTGATGTTACTTCGATAAATCTTTTAATAAAAGCTTGACGACCTTTAATTCTTATCCAATCTTTTTTAATTTCTTGGATAGTTTTTTCAGCAATAGCTTCTGCACCTCGTAAAACTTTCATTCTGTAGCGGCATTTTTCCCAAGTCCGTTTACTTTCAAAAATTGTTTTTAATGTATCAAACAGTTTGGGAATTAATTCAGCACCAGGTATTTTATCAAGTAATTCTTCCAATTCTAATAAAGGACGTGCTATTTCAAGTGATGCTTCTGAATGCCAATAAGCTTTTAGAAAAGGTTTATCTAAACAGGGAAGTTTATCTAACATCTCTTTTAGTGCTGCACGTCCACCAGTGGTATCAAGAGAAGTTATATCTTGTTCCCAAGCTTCAGCAGGTAAGTAAGCAATAGCTTCTGAATCAATATTAGTTTCAGATTTACCTAAAACACGGCCTACTCTACCTATTCTCTGCCAAAATGCCGAGCGATCGCGTGCTGAAAAAATCAACCAGTCTAAATTTTGTCGTGTGGGTTGAGGAGTTCTTTCAAAATTGAATCCTACATCTACAGTGCTAGTTGCTAAAATAATTTGACGTTGCATAGCACTATGTCTATCTTTTTTCGGTGCGGGTCCTGTGATACGTCCTATAAAATTATTCAGACCTTGCTTGTCTAACTCCTTTTTAAGAAGATTAATATTATCAAGGGAATCAAGAATTACTGCACCATTTTCATTTGGTTTTTCTTGAAAACGTTGAACAACTTCTGCTGCTATTTCTGTTATCCATTCTTCTTTACTATCTGGGTTAGGTCGTAATTCTAAATAAACTGCTGTTTGTGACGGTAAAAGCTGACCATTATTTGCTTCTCCATCAATTTTTGCTATTCTCACACCTGCATTTTGTAAATTTTCTAATGCTAATTCACAAGCTGGTTCAGGTGTTGCTGTCAATAATACTACTTTCCGTCCATGCTGGAAAAATTTAAAAACGTGAGAATAAGCAAGGTAAAACAACATCCCTACTAGCTGTTTAGCATCATAAAGATGAAATTCATCAAAGATGACTGTAGAGAATTTAGTGTAAAATCCACTAGCAATATTACCTTTATCTAACCTGTTGTATGCAAAAAAAGTTGCGTAGTAAAAAATATCAGGGTTAGTTACTAGCAGAATCGGTGTATTAGCACTGACATCACTAAAAACTGTTGCTGGATTCCGCAAAACATTATATAGCTTTTCTCCTGGACGATTGCCAACTTTATCACTAGGCCAACTTTTAATATCCTTAGCCGAAGCTGATTTAACAACATGAGGTAAATTGGCATCTTTAACAAATTTTTTTGCTGCTTCTGTTTGTTGTTCAATTAAAGCATTAGTTGGAGCAATATAAACAGCACTTTTTGTAGGTTGATGCAATAAAACTGTTAGTCCTGCTTTAGTTTTACCTGTTCCAGTGGGTGCTAAATCAAGGATAATATCGGCATCTTTTGATTTTTCAAACACATCAATTTGATGTTGTAGTGGTTTCTGACCCATGAAAGATAATTCACTTGGTGGAGATGCACAAGCTGAAATGCTCCGATTTTCTAACCTGATAACTAATTTTTGATTACTCATTTCTGTTTTCTCTACCACAATAATGTAAACCTGCGGGTACAATCATTTCTCCAATTTGCCAAGCTGCACCTCGAAAATGAAGATTTTTTAATATCGGTGCAGGAGGTATAGAGATTAAATCAAAAGCAAATACTTCTATTTGTGTTGGTAAATCAGCGACGTTTAGATAAAATTGACTTTTATATTCGCCTTCTGGGAGTAAAGTTATAGGAAACTCTTTTAAGACCTTCACTTTAACTTTACTAGCGAATTTTCCCAGGCGAATATAATCTGGTAATGGTTGATTTCCAAATACTAATGTTTGAAATTTATTACCTCTTTCAATCATGCGTAATCTTCCAGTTTGAGGAAAATTACTTGCCCTAAATGAATTGGGTTTGCCCTTGCTTTGAAGTTGTAATTGACGTTGTAATGGTAAATCTTCTCTGGCAGTTGCTACACGGTTATTAGTCATGGTGTACCAATAAGCATCAGAAAGAGCGTTAAATCTTTCAAATCTAAATGTAACTCTGCCTATTGGTGAAGCTGGTAAAATGTAGCAAGATTGGGCTATTGTTTGAAAATCTTCTTTGTAGGTTGGTCGTCCTGTAGCCTGACCTTGGAGACGATAGGGGGAATTTACCCAACCTAAAGCATAGGTTAAAGCATAATTCCCAAGTAACCCCTCAGTGTAATAGGTATCAGACAACTCCCTAGAGGCAAAAAAGACTGGTTCAAGACAGTTTAATTCAATAAGTTTTGCCTGTGAAAAAGGAATTGTTGACATAATTTAACTCTCTACTTCAACTTGAGTATTTTTGTTTTTACCTTTACCTTTACCTTTATCTTTGTTTTTTTCAGGTGCTACTTGACGGAAAGGTTCATAGGATTGACTTAAACGTTTGAGAAAAGTATCACGTTCTGCTTCTGACCAATTGGTTTCTACATCAGTAATTAAATTGGCTAATTCTTCATCAGATAATTGCACAGAAACCCCTCTTCTGTTTTGCCAATTTGTAATGACTTGCTTGGTTGCTGCAATGACTCGATTAATATTTAAAGGATGTTCTAAAGGTTCACCTAAAGCATCATAGGTAGCTTGTACAAGTTCCAAAGAGCTAGGTAATTCGGTAATACTGCCAAAAACACCTAATATTTGATTTTCCATTCTTCCTACACGACTGGAAACTGCACCATAACGACTGGTAAAAAGAATATTTCCAACAATGTACCGCAGTTCATCAGCAGTTACATCTTTGAGGGTGACAACATCTAAAAAATGAACTCCTGGTTTGATGTATTCACCATCTGGTACAAGAGATTGTGATGCTTTTGTATCTTCTTCTCGTTTTAACCTCATTGTGCCATTTTCGTAGATGGCGTTAATAGTGCGAGTTCCTAAAATATCGTTAGCAGGTAAAACACTAAAAGCATCTTCAGTCCAAATACGACTTTTCTGCGCGCCACCACCACCAGCAGCAAAGCCATAAAGGAAACAATCTATACACATTTCACATGGTTTATTTGTATTCAATGAACAAACAACCTCTCCCTGATCCTTAACTGTTTTTGTGTATAGAAGATTATGTGATCGTAAAAATTCGCGTCCATATCTACGTTCGGGAGCTATTTGTTTGCGTTTAGTCATTACCAAACGAGGAATAATAGTTTCATCAGTTAATCCAGCTTGTACAAACTCGCTAGACATTGGTTCACCAGAACCTTCTGTACGAAATATTGTTTCAGAATGAGTTGTTCTCAAAATTACTAGAGAAATAAATCGACCTTTGGGAAAGTTTTCGTAACCAGCAGCAAGAACTTTGTTAAGTTTTTCAAGTGACATAATTATCTCCTAATGAATTAATTTTGTTTGTATTTATCAATCTTCAGAATCATCTTCAGATTTATTTTTTGGTAGCTGCTGATATGCCTCTTGCCAAAAAAATAAATATGCAGCTTCAAGATTTCTTTGATCAGATAGAAGTTTTTCAGGACGACCTTGGTAAATTTCTTGATAAAGCTTTTTCAAAACTTCGTAATACTCCTTCACTTGTTCATGTTTTGTTGCACCTACTCTATATTCACGGATACGGTCTAGGCGATTATGATATTTTTGGGCTAAAGCTGCAAACATAAACTCTAAATCCATATAAGGTTTATGTGAACGAACTGCTGAAGTAAAAGCAGTAAATGGTTCTGTCAAAGATGTACGTTTGAAAGAACTTCCCTTGAGGTTCGCTTCTGCTGCTATTTGAGCAGCTTCTTTCAAATACTTAGTCAGCAGTGAATTATCATTAGGCATAAGGCTCTCCATTAATGTATTTAAAGGTTGACAAATTCGACTCCAAATAACACTCAAATTTGGTTCATCTTGTTCTCGTAAAATCCAACGTAACAAAACAAAGTAAAGTTCAATTGGTCTATCACAAGTACGAGCCAAATCATATAAACAATCATCAGATTTTTGAATACTAGCAACAGATATTGCTAATTCTCCAAGACAACGTAATCTTTCAAGAATTTTTTCTGCATCCTGACTTTGATCATATTGTCCATTTCCCAGTAAAGGTTGCAGTGCAGCAGGAATACCTTCAACTCTGCCATACACATCATCAAATAAATCTACCTCCATATTGCTGCTTAAAGTAAAAGGAAAACCAATATCTAAAGATAAAGATATTTCTAATCCTAATCTCAGTGATTTTAGTAAAGCTAAAGAAGCATTAACATCTCCCCAAACTAAAGGAATAATCACAGATGTATGAATAAAATCCGGTCGTTTAGGTAATGCTGCCCCAACTACCTTATTAGCTTTAAATTCAAGTTTGTTATCTCTATAAAGTTGCAATTGATCAACTGTAACAGTACCACCTTCAGTATTTGTTGCAGCCAGTTTTTTTAACAGTTCGCGCCAAATTCTCAAAAGTTCGGGTGCAGAACCTTTTGGTAATGCTAAATGTAAATAAAGAGGTTCTTGTTTGCTAACTTTAGGAAAATTAGCACCCACTGTCATTAGTTGATAAGCTAAAGCAGCAATAGAATCTGCTTGTCTTTTTGGTTCGGCACTAATACCACCTGGTAAACGATTAGAAAAAGCCTGTACTTTTGTTCCAGGAGGCATATTTGCGGAAATTAATTCATCTATGTCACTGGATGTAGAACCTAAAGAACATCTTTGTCTAGGATTAGCTTCTACATAGGAACTTAAATCATTAATTCCAATTAGCTGATTAGCAAAAGGTAAATTTACCATTCTGTTAACTGCTAAAATCATTTCTTCAGATACTTCTATTTCTTCAGAAGTTTCCGTACTATTATTTCTTAATTGAAAAGACTCTTTGAGAGCTTCGTTAATACCTTCAATGCCATTAATAGCGGCTTTTGCTGCAAATAAAGGTCGTCCATACTGACCATTAAATGGTTCAAGTGCAAGACGTTGATGTTCAGAAATTCCAGTATGATGAGCGATTTTATCCCAAACTTCTTTAGGATTTAAACCTGCTTCTCTATAACTCAGATAAACTGCTTTCAAACCTTCAGATATAGCAAATTCTTCTGCATTACTTACAGGTAATAATCCTAGTTCAACAGCTTTTTTTAGTGCTTCTTCACCAGCATTTTCACCCCATTTTGTTACATCTTTAGCAATTTTATCTAATTTATAACCAGCCTTTTTCTTTTCTAAAAGAGCCTGAACATTTATCAAAACTTCATCAACATTTTGTTGAATAGCCTGATGAGTAACTTTGATACCATCTTTAGTAGGTCTGACAAGTTTTTCAATATTATTACCAAAAACTTGATCAATTTTACTTTGCCAAACAGCAGCGATTTCTTTTGTTAAATCTACATTTGGTAAATTTGACCCTTCAAACAGTTCACTATCTGGAAAAATTGCGATTGGATGAAAGCCATACTTTTGTAAAACTTCTTCACAAGAACCCAATAACAGAGATGTAATATAACCTTTATCTTCTGATAAACGCACTCTGAAAAGATTACATTTTCTGCTAAAAGCAACGGTTAATTCTGTTTCTATTTTGCGAAATCTTAGCTCATCTGGAATACCTAAATCAAACAAGTCAGCAGCAGTAAGCATAGCCGCCCAACGTTCAATATTTGGGTCTTCTGGTAAAAATCTAGCACCATCGCTAACATTATGACCTGAATGGCGTTCAATTAGTCTTCTGACTAATTCTAAATCATCCTCAGTGGATACAAAGCTCAGAACACAAGCCTTTTTTAATTCTTCTTTTAAAAAGTCTTTATCTCTAGCTAAGGTTTTGACTTTTCGTTCTTGAGGATCTAATTTATTAAGGTCATGAACAGCAGTTGCAGCTAATAATAAAGGTCGTTTATCTTCTGGTACTTGTGCTATGTGGCTGACTGTCAAAATAAATTGACAAGCAGAGTCTAAATGTTCTGCAAGGGTTGTACCCTTTCTCACACCATATTGATGATGATGTGCATGATTTTCATAAAGCTGGGGACGAATTTCGCTAAAATAACGTTCTTCCAATGATATGGGAGGACGATTTAAAAGCCTACCGCGTTTAATCATATTAAAGGATGGAAATTGTAATGTAATTTCAAAATCTATTTTCAGGTGGTCTAATTCTGACTCTATCTAATTCAGCAGTGACAATTGCGCCAGAAAATAATTCATTTCCGTAAAGCTGAAGAACCCGTAAACAAACTATTGATTGTTCTTTGGTTGAGAGATTCACTAAACGCAAAATACCACAATGAGGATTTCCTCGCAGAATCGCTAACTCTCCAAAATCTTTATCAAGGGTGACTAAAATCCTACCTTCACGATAGGCGGTTGCTAATATTTCCTCATCACCTGGATCTTTTGGCCAGTCTCCAGACCAAATCACATCATATTCTGCCGTTTGTAAATCGTTAAGCACCCTAGCATTAATACAAGTATCTAGCAGTATTTTCATCTTGGAGACTCTATCAATAAAGGTTCAACTCGTTCATGACCAACTAATCTCCGTGCGTAAATTAAACAGGCTTGCACATCTTCCCTTTCTAACCAGGGATAAGCTTCTAACAAAGTTTCAATGGTATCTCCTGCGGCTAACATTCCTAAAATATGTTCAACAGCTAGACGACGACCACGAATGATTGGTTTACCGCCAAAAATTTGGGGGTTAAATGTGATTCTTTCTAGTAATGTTTGTTCGTTCATGGTTTACTGAGTTAGTGAAAAATCTTTGGTGTAGATCCTACTAATTTTAGTCTAAAAAATCAGAAGGTATCTAAAATTAGTGATACCCAAATTCTATGACCTTTAATGCAAGGTTTCCCAAAACAAATATTTGCATCAATGGAAATTCTGGACAGCAAATTATCATCGGTCATAGTTTTTGACTTCACCAGCTATTATTTTTAGAAAATGGGAGTAGGAGAAACTACCCCCAATATGTAATAAATTCCTGTTAAGCGTTGCCTATAGTGAGCGAAGCGATCGCTTTTGACTCTTTTACTAATCTATACTCATACTTTTGACCGTGAGTACGTCTTTTTTCAAACTGATAACCTTGTTTCTTGAGAACGTGCATAGTTGCAGAAAACCGATGACTCACCTTTTCTACTAACTCTTCTGTAGAATGCCAGCAAGCATCTGACATCACTTCAAGCATACGATCAGCTAAGTTGTCTTTCATAAACACAAGTATCCCAGTAGGTTTACCCTAAAAAGTTTTTTATCCCCCTTGTATACAGATACAATAACTATAAATCAGCAATATGTCAATAATGTAATTACATTTTGTGAATGTCTAGGAAAAAAGAAACAATTACACTGTCAATTCCGGCTGGCACAAAGGAACAACTAGAAGAAATCGCCCGCAAATTGCGGATCTTCTGGGGTAAGTCTCCCAGTATCTCTGGTTTACTTGTAGCGATCGCCCAAAAAGAGTTTGAAGTCGGTGAACCTTTCACCCTCAACTCAACACAAGTAACCGCACTCCAGCAAGCTATAGGAATACTCAAGGATTCCGGTTTTATTGAACAAGCGCAAACTGTCTCTAGTCTGTTACTTGAACGCGGGCAACTTGAAGCACCGATGCGTCAATTACTACTTCAACAAGTTAGCCAACCGACGGAAGCATGGCGCATACTTGCAGATCAATTTCGCCAAAGTCAACAACCATTTCACCTACTCTATACCAATTCTCAAGGAACAGACCTATCATTTACAGTGCGTTATGGGGAAATTGCTTTTGAGGAGAAGCGTTTTTACTTAAATATTTGGTGTGATGAAACTGAAGATATTGTCAAACCTGACTTTCCAGAACTAATACATAACCGTTGTTTACGTCTGGATAGAATCAAAGTTGTTGTCCCAGTGAACGGACAGTGGCGGCAAGAAGGGCTAGATACCCTAAAAGTACACTTACACTTTTATGGAGGAATGGTGAAAGCTTATGAAGCAAAACCCAATGACATCAGTAACGAAGTTGTAGGAGAAGTGCGTCAAGTGGTAAGAAAAGTGTCAAACCCTTTTTGGTTGGTGCGGGAAGTGTTGCGTTATGGGGAAGACTGTGAAATAGTCTCACCGGAAAATGTGCGATCGCTCATCAAACAAAAACTCATTGCCCAATGTCAAAATTATGATTTGAAAATAGAAGCAGATAACCAATTATAGCTTCAGTCGAAAAAATTCCAGTCCAGAAGATGTAAGCTAAAAGTAGAAAATATATATTTGATTCTACTATCCCATGCAACAATCATCTTCTGGCAATAATCAGGATTTTATTCGGCAGATTACCACATTGGGTGCTATCGTTGGTGCTTTCATCGTCAACGTAGTATCCAATATTTTTCCCCTCAACGGACTCAATATAGGAGCAATTTCCAACACCTTATTTAAAGATGTTTTAATTATCCCTGCTAACTACGCATTTGCTATTTGGGGATTGATTTACTTAGGTTTATTTGCTTTAGGAATTTACCAATTTCTTCCCAGTCAAAAAAATGATGATGATTTACGCAAGACAGGATATTTATTGGTAATCGCTTCAGTTTCTCAATCTATCTGGGTGTATTTATTCCTAGGGAGATTTTTTACGCTTTCAATAGTAGCAATGTTAGGAATTTTGATCCCCTTAATTATTATTCACCAACGATTAGAAATTGGCAGCAAGCGCGTGAGTAGAATTAAAAAGTTTTGTCTTCATGCCCCTATTAGTATATATCTGAGTTGGATTAGTGTAGCGACTATTGTCAATGTTGCCTGTGCGCTGTATTTTTATAACTGGAATAGTTGGGGCATTACTAACGAAGTCTGGACTGTAATTATGCTGTTGGCAGCAGCAGCAATTAGTAGTGTGATGGTGATCAAATACCAGGATATTCCTTACACAGGTGTAACTGTTTGGGCTTTAGTTGCGATCGCACTCAAACACTGGGATAATTCTTTAATCAGAAATGTAGCCATACTTTTGGCAATTGCTCTGATGATAATTGCAATTACTAAAAGTTGGCGTAGGTAAAAATCATCATAGATAACAAAAAATGACTCAGGGGAAAATATTACTCGCACCAGGTACACTATGGACAAAAGTCAAACAAACTACCGAACACGCTTTAAAATGTGGTGCGCTCAAATCTATACCGACAGAATTTGAATTTGTCGAACAAGACGGAATAAAATTCTTAGTCAGAATATTATCAAACCTCAACCGCAAACAAGCAGCTAAGGAAAAACAAGAAAAACAAACCGCTGCCACTGGTAAAGAATTTAATCCTTTCTTACCTTACGAACAAGATTTGTTTGTAGCAGATATTTCTGAAACCCATGTCTGCATTTTAAATAAATTCAATGTCGTAGATTATCACCTACTGATTATTACTCGTGCTTTTGAAGAACAGGAAAGCTTCCTGACCTTAGAAGATTTTGCTGCAATGTGGGCTTGTTTAGCTGATATTGATGGTTTAGTATTTTACAATAGTGGTAAACTGGCAGGAGCAAGTCAAAGGCATAAACATTTACAAATTATTCCTCTTTCTGGGGCAGAAATTCCCATTACACCATTATTAAAAGAGGCTAAGTTTCAAGATGCCATTGCAACTATACCGGGACTACCTTTTTTACACGCTTTCACAACTCTTAACCCAGGAGAAAGCGCCGAAATTACTTTAGATAAGTATCATAGTTTAATGGAAAAAGTTGGTATTAAACCTGTTGAGAAGAATCTTCAATCTGGGGCTTATAATTTTTTAGCTACGCGAGAATGGATGTTAATTGTACCGCGTTCTCAAGAAGAATTTGAGTCAATTTCTATCAATTCTTTAGGATTTGCTGGTGCTTTGCTAGTACGAAATGCCCAACAAATGCAACTAGTTAAAGATATAAGTCCCATGAATATTTTAATAAATGTTGCTTTACCAATCAGCATTTAGCTATCAGGTAATTAGTGATTGGTGATTGGGGAAATTAAACCAACTACTAGTTGTAAGGAGTTTACAAATCTTCAAACTCCTGATTTCCTATATATAATTCAATTATAATTTGTATATTTACAAACACATTTAATTAAAAACTCATGTTATTGCTGCTTTTTTACGTTAGTAAAGACTTATACGCCATTGAAAGTTCCTGTGTAGTAGAGGTAATCCCCAGAGTGGGGTTGAGAAAAATACATCATGTTCCTGAATATGTAGCTGGTTTATTTAATTACCGAGGCAAAATTGTACCAGTAATTGATTTATGTTCTTTAATTCGTGGTACACCCAGCAGATTTTGTTTAAGTACCCGGATCATGATAGTGAATTATCCTCATCAACAACAAGGGTGTCAATACTTGGGTTTAATAGCAGAAAGAATTACAGAAACTTTGAACAAACCAGAAACAGATTTTATAGACTCTGGTATTCACATTCCAGAAGCACCATATTTAGGAGGAATACTCATGGATAGTAAAGGAATTATTCAGCATATTAACTTAGAAAAACTGTTTACTAAAGTAGAAAATACTTACTCATTAACAACAGGAGAAAATTATATCAATGATCTGGTCAAAAATTGAGAAATTATTATGTCGTCAAGTTGGCTTTGATGCCAAGATTATTGGGATTAGGAAAATTGTTAAAGCTGTAGAAACTCGCTGTTTAATATGCGGTGTGAATGTAGATAATTATTTACAAATTTTACAAAAATCTAAACAGGAATTAGACGAATTAGTGGAGTTGCTTGTTGTTCCCGAAACCTGGTTTTTTAGAGATCATCAAATTTATACTGCTATCAACAAATATCTCCGTTATCAACGGTTACATAAATCTTCCTATGGCAAAATTCGCTTACTAAGCGTTCCCTGTTCCACAGGAGAAGAACCTTATTCTTTAGCTATGACATTATTAGATTTAGGTTTATTACCTAATCAGTTTCATATTGATGGAGTTGATATTAGTCAGCAAGCTTTATCTAAAGCCAAAAAAGCAATTTATAGCCGTAATTCTTTCCGCAGTAATGATTTAAAATTTCAAAAACGCTATTTTATTTCTACAGAACAAGGTTATCAATTAAGTGAAAATGTCAAAAAAACTGTCACATTTACTCAAGCCAATTTACTTGATGCCAATTTGTTATCAAATAGAATAAATTATGATATTATTTTCTGTCGCAATGTTTTAATTTATTTTGATATTCCTGCTCGTGAAAAAGCCTTAAAAAATTTACATCGTCTCTTAAAGAATCAAGGACTGTTATTGGTTGGTGCATCAGAAACCGGAGAATTAGCTAATTTAGGTTTAGAAATAATTCGCTTGCATGGTGTATTTGTCGGACAGAAACAAAGAGAAAATCCTGCAACAAATAAAAATCCTAAAAATCCTCCTGCAAATTCTTCAGAGTATGTAATTTCCCCACCTCAAGTTTTAGGAGACAGTTACCAAATTCATCAACCGCAAACACCAACTATTCCTGAAAAGGGGAGGATAATTCAACAATTACCAACAATCCAAAAGTCTCAATTAGACTCAATTCGTAATTTGGCAGATCAAGGTAAATTAAAAGCAGCCATATCCCAATGCCAAAACTATATATATCAGAATTCCACCAGTGCAGAAGCATATCTTTTACTTGGTGAAATTTATCAAGCACAAGGAGTAGAATTAGCAGCCGAAGAGTGCTTTCAAAAAGCAGTTTATCTCGACCCTAAAAATTCTCAAGCTTTAATACATTTAGCTTTACTCAAAGAACAACAAGGAGATAGGGAAAAAGCAAACATTTTACGCCAAAGATGGCAACGGTTACAAAAATTGTGAAATAATCACAAATATAGTTATTGTCATCTAAATATCCGCCAATATCAACAAGGACAAGTGATGCTCAAAAACGTCAGCTTACAAGTGCGTTTAATCAGTGGATTTCTATTGATAGGGTTAATTGTTCTCATTGTCGCTATAGTCGGCTGGAGTGTAAATGCGCGTCTCATTCATACAATTAATGTTTTAAGCGCCAATACTATTCCCAGTATCACAGGTTTGTGGAAAATCAATGAAGGCAAAACTCAGATAGAAGCTTCAGAACATACTTTACTCAGTTATGAACTAACCTTAGTAGAAAGAAATGCAGAAGTAACGAGAATTCAAAAAGCTTGGGAACAGATTGATGAGGGATTTAATGAATATGAAGCCACTGATAAAACTGATGAAGAAAAGAGAGAATATGCTCAATTTCAAAACGTTTGGAATGAGTGGAAACAAAATCATGAAAGATTCATGCAAATGAATCAACAGTTTGAAAGTTTGGGTATTCTCAATCCACTAAATAGGGAACTAGAATTAATCAAGCTCAATCAAGCAAATAGTCCAGAAATAGAATTAGCTAGACAAGCCAATTCTTTGTTAGCACAACTCAGACAACAATCTATAGATAATCATCCCTCATTAAACGCAGCCACAAAATTACTCATTGAAGATATTCAATTGAGTGAAAAAAATGGTCATGAAAATTATAAACAAGCACAAAGAGATGCTGCTACAGGTTCATTTTTGTTGTTACTAGCTTTGATATTTGGTCCAGTAACTGCCATTGGTTTTGGTTTTTATTTCAGTAAACCGATTGTCAGCAAGATTGAAGAATTAGTCAAAGTTTCCCAATCTATAGCCAACAACAATTCTCTAGCATCAATGCAAATATCTGATAGACAAGACGAAATAGGTAAACTACAAACTGCTTTTTACACAGTGGCATCTAAGATTGGTGAGTTAGTCAATTTTGCCCAAAAAATATCCAGTGGCGATCTGACAACACAAATTCAACATACAGCAGGAACAGATGAAATAGGCAAATTACAAAATGCCTTTTATGCGATGAATCAAGATTTAAATTCTTTAATTCGGCGCATTCAACAATCAGGAGTACAAATTACCACCTCTAGTACACAAATTGCCGCTTCAGGAAAGCAATTAGAAGCAACCGTCAACGAACAATTTGCATCTACAAATCAAGTCGCTGCTACTGCTCAGGAAATTGCTTCTACTTCCAGAAATTTAGTGCAAATGATGGAGAAAGTGGCAGATATGACCAAAATCACGGCGACTAGTGCTAGTGAAAGCCATGATGAATTGCAAGAAATGGAAGATACAATGCGGCAATTAATAGAAGCCACAAATTCTATTACTGCCAAATTAGGAATAATGAATAAAAAAGCTACTAATATTAATAATGTAGTTGTTACTATTACCAAAGTTGCTGACCAAACCAGTATTTTGTCATTAAATGCAGCTATAGAAGCAGAAAAAGCGGGAGAATATGGAGCGGGATTTGCAGTAGTTTCAAGAGAAATTCGGCGGTTAGCAAATCAAACTGCTGTTGCCACTTTGGAAATAGAACAAATTGTTAAAGATATGCAATCAGCAGTCGCAGTGGGTGTAATGGAAATGGATAAATTTAACAACTCTGTCAATAATAGTGTGGAACAAGTGAATAGAATTAGTAACCAAATTGGCAAAGTAATCAATCAAGTACAAAGCCTACCACCGCAATTTATTCAGGTAAGTGAATGTATAGAAGAACAGTCTGATGGTGCTGCCCAAATTAGCGAAGCAATCGAACAATTAACGGAGGCTTCCCAGCAAACAGTTGATGCTTTACGAGAAACTAATGGTGCTTTGGAACAACTGGAAGAAGCAGCACAATCATTAAGAGAAGGAATTTCCCATTTTCACATTCAGAATTGAGCATCAAAAAGGAAATGCTCATGACAGAAAATAACGATATCAATATAGAACAACCGATTTTTAATGATTGCTGGAATAAAATCGGTGTCAAGGGCGATCGCTCTTGTAGCGAATTAGCAGCCGTTATCCATTGTTATGAATGTCCAGTATATGCAGCAGTAGGTGATAGTCTCTTAGAAAGAGAACCATCAGCAGATTATTTGGAAAATTGGATTGAAATTCTGGAAGCACCCTCAGAAAATCCTGCCTTTGTTGCCAACAATACCAGAATTATTCATACTAATGAACAAATTTCTATGATTATTTTTCGCATTGGTCAGGAGAGATTAGGCTTACCAGTAAAAATGCTACAAGAAATCACCACTCCTGGTGTTATTCAACCTCTACCCCATCGCAGCAACGAATTATTTTTAGGGTTAGTCAACATTCGTGGAGAAACCTTACTTTGTGCCGCTTTGAGTCATCTTTTACAGATCCAACCAGATCAGAAAAATTTAAATAATCATCCCAATCACAAGACTAAATCTTCTATAAAACTGCTGAATCTTCAACGTATGATAGTAGCGGGACAGGGAGAAGATAAATGGGTATTTCCAGTAGATGAAGTACATGGAATTTTCCGCTTTCATCTCCGGGAATTACAAAATGCACCAGTTGTCATAACTAAATCAGAAGAAGGTTATACGAGAGGCATATTTAATTGGGAAGGTAAAAAAGTTAATTATCTGGATTCTGATTTACTGTTTTATACACTTAATCATAAAATATTGTAATTACCTATTCAATATTCCCAGATATTTATGAGTAACTACACAATATTAGAATTATTGCGTCAGGAAGTGGAAACGAATATTGCTATCCTGAAAAAATGTCTGACTTTATTGAAAAATCAGCAGTTTTCCTGGTCAGAAATTGACCAAGCAATACAAGCTACTCAATCTCTGTGGGGAACTACCACAATTGTGGAAATGGCAGCAGCAGCTAACTTATTGCAGTTGATAAAAGATTGTTTAATTTCTGTTCAAAAACAAAATATTTCTTTGGGAGTGGAAGAAATTGATATCTTACTTCATGCTAGTGATTTACTCTTGAGTATGAGTAAAGCCGCAGCAGGTAATTTTGATTCCTGGATGACGGATCATGCTTGGGATTGGAATACTACTGAGAAAATAATTGTCAATTTAATTAATAGAGAAAAAGTTCTAGGTGACAGTGTAGAAGAAAAAAAACAAGGAGTAAGCAATAAAAATAAAAATCCCTCCTCCTTAGAAGTGCCACAGATAAGTAGTGATGGTAATTCTGTAATGGATTTATTCAGGTTGGAAGCACAAGAGCAAGTTAGCATCTTGAATAATGGATTACTATCTATAGAAAATCAGCCTAAATCAGCATCCGATTTAGAGGCTTTAATGCGGGCGGCTCATTCCATTAAAGGTGCAGCCAGAATTGTTGGTTTAGATGGAGTCGTAGAATTAGCCCACGTGATGGAAGATTGTTTTGTAGCTGCTCAAAAGCAAACCATGACTTTAACTTCTGAAGATGTGGATGTGTTACTAGAAGGAGTAGACTTGCTGCAAAATATTAGTCAACTGAATGATGTTGAATTAATCGGTTGGGTGGAAAAACATCAATTTGATTTTCAGAAAATTTGTGATCATGTAGCAGCAATTTTACAGCCGGGAGATAGAAACCAAAAAGCCAAAATTGATATTGATGTACGGATAATTGATCAGCCTCCAATTCCTAGTTCCCAGTCTCTAGTTCCCAGTCCTCAATCTTTAATCCCCAATTTCCCATTTTCATCTACTAATCGTCGGGTGGAAAATATTGCTAAAAATCATGATCGTGTGGTGCGGTTAAGTGCTGATAATTTAAATCGGATTATGGATTTAGCAGGGGAATCATTGATTGAGGCAAATTGGTTACAACCGTTTGCAGATTCAATGATGTCATTAAAATCTCGGATGGTAGATATTTCCCGCAATTTGGAACAGTTGCAGGAATCTCTTGATCAGAATTTATATGAGCAAGAGGGTAAAGAATATTTAACACAAGTGCGACAACAAAAACAGGAATGTCTGGATTATATAGGCGATCGCTTGGATGAATTAGAGTTATATGTGCGTCGTACTGCTAGTTTATCAAATCGTCTTTATCGAGAAGTTATCAATTCCCAGATGAGACCTTTTGAAGATGGTTTACAAGGTTTTCCGCGCATGATTCGGGATTTAGCACGGAATTTAAATAAACGAGTAAAGTTAGAAATTGTCGGTAAATCTACTCCTGTTGATCGTGATATTCTTACCAAATTAGAAGCACCCTTAACTCATATTCTCAGAAACGCTGTAGATCATGGTATTGAACTACCAGAAGAACGTATTGCCTCTGGTAAATCTCCTGAAGGAACAATTCGATTAGAAGCTGTTCATCGCGGAGGAATGTTAGTTATTACTATTAGCGATGATGGCAAAGGTATCAATCGTGAACAGTTACGTCAGCAACTGATAAATCAGAATTTAGTCACAGCAGATATGGCTGACCACTTCTCCGATGCAGAGTTAATAGAATTTCTATTTTTACCTGGTTTTTCTACAGCCCAACAGTTAACAGAAATTTCTGGTAGGGGTGTAGGTTTGGATATTGCCAAAAGTATGGCCCAGGAAGTAGGGGGAATAGTACGGGCAAATTCTCAACCAGGAAAAGGTACAAGTTTTCATTTTCAACTTCCCCTCACTTTGTCGGTAGTCAGAACACTATTAGTAGAAATTTCCGAAAAACCTTATGCTATTCCGTTAGCGCGAATTGACCAAATTATCAACTTGGAAAGGTCGGAAATTTATGATGTAGAAAATCGTCAATATTTCACCCTGAATAACCAAAATATTGGTTTAATTGCTGCTCATCAAGTTTTAGAACTACCCCCAGCAAAACAGCAAACTGCTACAGTTTCTATTGTAATAGTTAGTGACCAAAATAGTAGCTATGGCTTAGTCGTAGATAGGTTCTTAGGAGAGAAAAGTTTAGTCGTTAGACCCTTAGATCCCCGCTTAGGCAAAGTTCCTGATATTAGTGCTACTGCTGTATTAGGAGATGGTTCACCCATATTGATAATTGATATTTCTGATTTGATGCGCTCTATGGATACCATTCTCAAAGGTGGCAATTTATCTAAGCTGATGATGCAAGCTGAATTAGAGAATGTACATCAACGCCGCAAAATTTTGGTAGTTGATGACTCTATTACAGTGCGAGAAATGGAACGCAAACTATTAGAAAATCGAGGTTATCAAGTAGATGTTGCTGTTAATGGTGTGGAAGGTTGGAATGCGGTGCGTACTAAAGAATATGATTTAGTAATTAGTGATATTGATATGCCCCGCATGAATGGAATTGAATTAGTCAAGCAAATCAAAGCGAATCCTCGGTTAAACTCTTTGCCAGTGATTATTATTTCTTACCGTGACAGAGAAGAAGATAGAATTCAGGGTTTAGAAGTCGGTGCTGATTATTATTTGACCAAAAGTAGTTTTCATGATGATACATTGATTAATGCAGTGATTGATTTGATTGGTCAGTAGTCAGTTGTTAGTGGCAACCGACAAAGGATAAACGATAGTGAACAATAAACCGTGATAACTGATAACTGATATATGAAAATTGCCATTGTTAATCATACAGTAATAGGATTAAATACACTACGGCGGATAGTCCAAGCTGTACCATATTATCAAGTCGCTTGGACTGCTAAAAATGGGGATGAAGCTATTATTAAATGTCGGGTAAATTGTCCTGATTTAATATTAATGGATATCATGATGTTGGCAATGGATGGAGCAGAAGCAACCCAATACATTATGAAAAATTCACCTTGTGCCATTCTGATTGTCACTAAAAGTACACAAGATAATATTTCTCAAGTTTATGCAGCAATGGGTCACGGGGCTTTAGATGCAGTTGATATGCCAGTTATAGATACAGAAAACTTTTCAGAAATGACTGATAAGTTATTAGGTAAAATAGCTAGAATTGCTAAGTTAATTAAAAATAGTTCTATCCCCAGGAAAATCCCCCGTAAAATTAATTTAGAACGTCACCATCAAGTATTTACATCAATGCAATTAGTGGCCATTGGGGCTTCTACTGGTGGACCCAAAGCATTAGCAGCAATTTTATCAAAACTACCTGCTAATTTTAATGCGGCAGTGGCAATTGTTCAGCACGTTGATGGTAATTTTTCCAGCGGTTTTGCAGATTGGTTAAATCAGCAAACACCCTTACCTGTAAGATTAGCAGTACCGGGCGATCGCTTGCAAAAAGGCACAGTTTTAATAGCAGGAACAAATGATCATCTCTGTTTAAAACCAGATTTAACATTAACTTATACTCAAAATCCTCTGGATTATCCTTATCGTCCTTCTGTGAATGTATTTTTCAAAAGTCTTGCGGAACATTGGCAAAATAAAGGAACAGCAATTTTACTTACAGGTATGGGTAAAGACGGTGCCGAGGGATTAAGTGTTTTAAAACTCCAAGGTTGGCATACCATCGCCCAAAATCAAGAAAGTTGCATTGTCTACGGAATGCCCAAAGCCGCTGTGGAGTTGAATGCAGCGGTTCAGGTATTGTCTTTAGAATCTATTGCTGCCAACTTATTAAAAAGTTTTGCTATCCAATCCCCTAGGGGTTAAAATAATACAACAACTATTAATAAGATGAAAAAAATTAACCATTTAAGCACTAAATCTCAATTACAACTCATACTTCTATTAGTCAGCTTTAGCTCTATTTTTATAGTCGGCTATTTGGGGTTAACCTGGGCAAGAGAATCTCTCAAGACACAAATCTTTAATCAATTAACTAGTGTGAGAAATTCTAAAGCCTACCAGATTGAATTTTATTTACAAACCCTGCACCACCATTTAGAAACTCTATCCGAAGATAGAATGGTTGTGGAAGCAATGATGGAATTTAATCAGGCTTTTCAAGAAATTAATCAACAACCTATTCCCATTGATTGGGACAACCAAATTATTAGTTTTTATCAACAAGAATTTTTTCCCCGTCTGAGTAAATCCTTTGTTCAAGAACCTAATTTATCGACCAATAAACCCTCTAGCAATGCTGCCCGTTATTTGCAATATAATTATTTAGCTAATAATCCCTATCCCGTAGGTAAAAAGGATCAACTCCTAGCTGCACAAGACGGAAGTAGGTATAGTAATATTCATGGTAAATATCATAAACTTTTTCAAAATTTGATTAAGAAATTCGGTTATTATGATTTCTTTTTGATTGATCCTAATACAAGTGATATTGTTTATACAGTTTATAAAGAAACTGATTTTGGTGCAAATTTAAATACCGGCATACTGGCAAAAAGTAACTTCGCTCAATTAGTAAATAGAGTGAGAAAAAATCCCCATCAGGGTGTGGTTCAGATCGTAGATTTCCAACCATATCAACCATCCTATATGGCTCCTGCTGCTTTTATTGCTGCACCTATTTACAATGGTGAAAAGTTAGTAGGTATCCTCGCTGTTCAATTACCTATAGATCAAATCGACCGTGTTTTGACCAGTAATAAAAACTGGAAAAATGACGGTTTAGGAAATACTGGAGAAACTTATATGGTAGGTGCTGATTTATTGATGCGTTCAAATTCTCGCCTGTTATTGGAAGATGCCGCAGCTTATACAAATGTCTTAAAATCACAGGGTATATCAGACAAGACTATTCGTTTAATAGAACAACTAAAGACTTCAATTTTCTTGCAACAAGTGAATACAGCAGCAGCTAAATTAGCAATTAAAAAGCAATCTGGTACATTAATTATCAATCAAAATTATCAAAATAAAACCGTGCTTAGTTCGTACGCGCCTTTAAACATTGAAGGTGTAAATTGGGCGATTATTTCCGAAATAAATTTAGCAGAAGCATATCAGCAAATTTATAATTTACAACGGCTATTATTAATGGCTGCTGTAATTTTAGCATTAATAGTTGCTATTTTAGCTAATGTCATTGCCAATAAGTTTGTTAAACCCATAGAAGAATTAGTTAAAGTATCCACAACTATAGCTAATAGTAATTATTCAATAGAGCAATCACAAGAAAATAACGAAATTATTAAACTACAAACTGCTTTTAACACAGTTGCTCATAAAATTTCTGAATTAGTTAACATTGCCCAAAAAATTGCCAGTGGTAATTTAACTACACCAATTCAATTAGCAGAAATTGAAGACGAAATTGGGAAATTACAAAATGCTTTTTACAGCATGAATAAAGATTTAAATTCCTTGATTTTGAGTATTCAAAACTCTGGTGTAACCATTACAACTTCCAGCACCCAAATTGCCGCTTCTGGAAAACAATTAGCAGCGACATTTACCGAACAATTAGCATCTACAAATGAAGTGACTGCAACCGCACAAGAAATTGCTACTACCTCCAGAAATTTAGTCAACATGATCAATAAAGTAGAAGATATAACTAACATGACATCCACTGCTGCTAGTCAAAGCCGAGATGAATTACAAAAAATGAAAATTACTATGCAACAGTTACTAGAAGCTACCAATTCTTTGACATCTAAATTAGATGTGATGAATAAAAAAGCCAGTAATATTAATAATATTGTCCTGACAATTAATAAATTTGCTACTCAAACAGATAGCTTATCATTAAATGCTGCCATAGAAGCAGAAAAAGCCGGTCAATATGGGGCAGGTTTTGCAGTGGTAGCAGGAGAAATTAGGCGTTTAGCGAATCAAACTGGTATCGCTACTTTAGAAATAGATCAAATAGTTCAAGATATGCAAACAGCAGTTGCTATAGGTGTAATGGAAATGGATAAATTTACCAACTCTGTACATAATAGTGTTAAACAAGTAAATTTAATTAATAATCAAATGAGCAAAGTTATTAATCAAGTAGAAAGCTTACCTCCACAGTTTGAAGAAGTTAGTGACCGTGTGCAAGAACAGTCTCAAGGAGCAATTCAAATTAGTGAAGCGATGGCACAAATAAGCGAAGCTTCTGAGCAAACAGTTGATGCACTGCGAGAAACTAATTATGCTTTAGAAGAATTAGCAGCAGCAGCACAATTATTAAAAACAGAAATTTCTCGGTTTCAAGTTTCAGAGAATAGGTGACAGGTTCGGATTATGGAAGAACAGATTACAGTTTTATTAATAGACGATCAATATATTATTGGTGAAGCTATTCATCAAATGCTAAAACCAGAAACTGATATTGTTTTTCACTACTGTAATGACCCCACCAAAGCTATGAAAATGGCTAAAGAATGTCAACCAACAGTTATTTTACAAGATTTAGTAATGCCCCAAATGGCAGGGTTATTATTAGTGAAATTTCTGCGTTGTCAAGATTCTCCTACAGCCAATATACCTTTAATTGTTCTTTCCAGTAAAGAAGAACCAGATATTAAAGCTAAAGCTTTTGAATTGGGAGCAAATGATTACTTGGTAAAACTGCCCAATGCAATGGAATTAATTGCCCGTATTCGTTACCATTCCCAAGCTTATATTAACTTTCTCAAACGTCAAGAAGCTGAAGCTTTATTTAAAGCTGAAATTATGCGTCAATCAGCATATATTGAACAGGTTAGCAAAGTCACAACTGCCGCTTCTGATGTGGAAAGAGATGCTTTTCAACCCGATATTTTAGCAGAAGTTGTTAAACGTAGTGACGAACTAGGACAACTAGCAAGGGTGTTTACTAAAATGGTAAAAACGGTGAAAATTAGAGAAAAAGAACTCACTGATGCTAATGCCCAGCTAGAATCTTTACTACAAGCTTATGGACGGTATGTGCCGCATGAATATCTGCGATTTTTGCGTAAAGAAAGTATTACGGATGTGCAGTTAGGTGATCATGTTAGTAAAATCATGGCCGTCATGTTCAGTGATATTCGTTCCTTTACTACCATTTCTGAAGGAATGACACCCCAGGACAACTTTAATTTTGTGAATGCTTATCTAAAACGAGTTAGTCCCGAAATTCGTAATAATTATGGACTGATAGTCAAGTTTTTAGGTGATGGCATCATGGCAGTGTTTCCTGATGGTGCGGATGATGCCATATCTGCTGGTATTTCTAAAATTAACCGAGTAGAAGAATATAATAAAAAGCGGGTGGAAAATGGTTATTTTCCCATTAAAATTGGTATTGGTATTCATGTAGGTCACATGATGTTAGGAATAGTAGGAGAAGAAAATAGAATTCAAGGAGATGCTTTATCTGACAATGTGAATTTAACTGCACGTTTGGAAGGATTAACTAAATTTTACGGCGTGTCTTTATTAATTTCTGAACAAGCTTTAGGCAATCTTAGTGATGTGAATAAATATCAAATTCGCTTTTTAGACCGGGTAGTTGTTAAGGGTAGAAGTGAACCAATTTCTGTTTATGAAGTATTAGATGCAGAAAAAGAAGAAGTCAGATTAGTGAAACTACAAACTCAGCCAGATTTTGAGCAGAGTGTAGAATATTATCGGCAGGGTAATTTTGACAAAGCCAAAACATATTTAGAAAAAGTTTTAGCTATCAATCCTGATGATAAAGCCGCCCATTTATATTTAAGTCGAGTCATTAATATATTGAGAAATGGTAAACCAGATAATTGGGATGGTGTTTGGCAATTTACTGAAAAATAATATAGAATAGAAAATAGTAACCAAAGTTAAAATTCTCTTTTATTAAACATAAAAATTTCAACATATAGATATAGATACCCAACTTCTTAAATCAGTCAGGGAACTGGTGATGATGCCAATTGTAGAAGAAGAGGTTATTGTGGAGATACAAAGTATTGTAGGTAAATAATCAGGAAATTTATGGAATCTCTAGATATAAAATGGATTCGTTCTCAATTTCCAGCATTAACCCAAACAATTAATGGTCATCCAGCAATCTTTTTTGATGGTCCTGGTGGAACTCAAGTACCGGGTGCAGTGTTGGATGGAATGAGTGATTATTTAGTTAGGTCTAATGCTAATGCTCATGGATATTTTGCTACTAGTGCGCGAACGGATGCGGTGATTAATTCCGCACGAGCAGCGATCGCAGATTTTTTAGGATGCAATAATGATGAGGTGGTATTTGGTGCAAATATGACCACTCTCACCTTTAGCGTCAGTCGTGCGATCGCTAGAGAACTGCAACCAGGTGATGAAATTATTGTTACCCAACTGGATCATGCAGCGAATATTTCCCCTTGGTATGCTTTAGAAGAAAAGGGTGTAAAAGTTCGCATTGTTGATATTAATGTTGAAGACTGTACCCTCAATTTAAATGATTTAGCAGCAAAAATTAATTCTCGCACAAAATTAGTAGCGGTGACTTATGCTTCCAACGCTGTGGGAACTATTAATGATATTGCCAAAATCGTTAAATTAGCTCATGCTGTTGGGGCTTTGGTTTTTGTCGATGCTGTTCATTATGCTCCCCATGCACCTATTAATGTTCATCATTTAAATTGTGATTTTCTGGTTTGTTCAGCTTATAAATTCTTTGCTCCCCACGTGGGTATTTTATACGCAAAAAGAGAACATTTAGAGCGGTTTTCTCCCTATAAAGTCAGACCTGCATCTAATGAAGTTCCTTCTAGATGGGAAACCGGAACTTTGAATCACGAAGGTTTAGCAGGAGTAATAGCCACAATTAATTATTTAGCAAAATTGGGTTGTCACGTTTTTCCAACTTTAGATAATGAATTACTTGATTCTTTAATAGAAGCAGATAGAGAAGGTTTAACTACTTTTCATTGTCCCCGGTTTCTCACTTCTCCAGAACAACCAAGTCATGAGTTAGCATCTGCTTATCATAGTCGTCGTGCGGCTTTGTTAGCTGCAATGTCAGCAATTCAACAGTATGAAAGAGAATTAAGTAAAAAGTTGATTTCTGGGTTGTTAGAAGTTCCTGGTGTAAAAGTTTATGGTATTACAGACCCTAACCAATTTATGTGGAGAACTCCTACAGTTTCGATCACAATTGCCGGAAAAACACCTATAGATGTAGCGAAGACGTTAGGAGAAAAGGGAATATTTACTTGGCATGGTAATTTTTACGCAATTGAACTTACAGAAAGGTTGGGTGTAGAATCTTCTGGCGGCTTCCTACGAATTGGATTAGCACACTATAATACTGGAGCAGAAATTGAACAGCTTTTGCAAGCATTGAATTGTTGATCTATATTTACCTGCCAGATGCTACAAATCTTAAAAAAACTACCAGACTCCCCTTTTTAAGGGGAGTTTGAGAAATTTATCCCCCAATTTATCGGGGTAATAAAATCTAAATCCAGGAGTATTGTTTTCTATCTTTACGCCTGAGACTTTTTTGCCGCCATGTTTTTTCTGAGTTTATTGAAACCATAGAATACACCACCAAATACTACTAAACTCGCATTTGTGGAAAATCCAAAGGGAACAGGAGTAACAGTACCAAAGTATTCTACTGTAATAGATGTTGATGCCAATGTGGTAACATTAGTGGCAACATTACCACCCCCTCCAGAAATAGATGTTACCATACCAGTAAAAGGCTCAAAAGAGTAAGTGCCTGAACCTACAAATCCTGCAACATCAGTGGGATTGGTAAAAGTGTAACCAGTAGAGCCATTAACACTGAAAGGTCCAAAATTGGCTGAACCACCAGCGGCCAAGCCGACGTATCTTGTTCGACCGATTTGTGTAACACCAGAGTCATAAAAAGGTGAGAAAGTAGCACCTGTACCTGGATTGACCAAGGCTGATAAAGCCGCAGGAGAGCCAGTAGATGCGTACAGATCATAATAATCCGAAGAGAGAGTAACCGTAAAAGTCTGGGAGTTTGAAGCTGTATTAGTAACAGTACCTGAACTAGCCAATGTGGAACTGACAGTAAATACTACCTGCTGTAAAGTATCAGGACCATTGTACTTAGGAAGTGTTAATAGAGGAGTGCCATTAAGTTCTGTAATCTGATTAGTGAATGAATCGGTGTAAGATCCTAATGAAGTAAGAGCTTCAGCCTGGGGAGAAATTGCTAATGAACACAGAGAAGCTGTAGCCAAAATTACAAGTGTTTTGGGCGGAAAAAAAGCGGATTTAGTCTTGTAGGTCATTCGTCCTCATCCTCACTGAATTTGATTGGTATAGAAGTTGATTTTTTAAGTAAATACAACAATCAGTTGATATAACTAACCAGATTTATGCTGTCTAAAAGCTATACAATTGCAGATTTTACTTCTGACTTCAATACCAGCATGGGGTCTGTTAATCCCTAAATAACCTGACACAGTTTTAGCCAAACATGATTAATTTATTCATCTGTTACAGTAGTTTTTCAGCGCGGTTTGTTACTTGAAAAACATCTTCCGAACACTTTCGTCTTAAGTAATATTGACGAAAGGATTTTTGAATAAACACAACACGAATAGTTTTAGCAATTTTTACATCAGTATTTTACTTTCTGATATCAGTGTTATTAACTAAGTATCAATTCTTTCTACCTCTTTTGTCAAGATTCAGTCTAAAACTTTTCTGCTTCTTTCCTGACCTCAATCAGCATTTTGAACAGCAGTTTTACAGCTTTTACTGCTACCCTCATTCTCACCAGTGCTACTGGTTTACCATCAGCTTTTTCAGCATCA
>NZ_LUFH02000053.1 GCF_001586785.1 Sphaerospermopsis aphanizomenoides BCCUSP55 | reverse complement strand
AGGGTGCAGGGGGCAGGGGAAAAATTACTTCTTTCTTCTTTCTTCTTCTTCCTGAACTCCTGAACTCCTGAACTCCTGAACTCCTGAACTCCTGAAGTGCGAAGCGTGGCGTTAGCCATACTCCTGAAGTGCGAAGCGTGGCGTAAGCCATACTCCTGAACTCCTGAACTCCTGAAATTCTTTTATCATTTTGAATTTATTAGATATTCCTAACCAATTTGATGTTTTAATAGTCGGTGCTGGTGCGGCTGGACTATACACAGCCTTGTGTTTACCTGAATCCCTACAAATCGGTTTAATTACTAAAGAAACCGTAGCTTTATCTGCTAGTGATTGGGCCCAAGGTGGTATTGCCGCTGCCATCTCTCCAGAAGATTCACCAAAACTGCATATAGAAGATACATTAAAAGCAGGTGCGGGTTTGTGTGATGTCAAAGCTGTAGAATTTTTGGCTCAAAAAGCCCCTAGTTGTATTCAATCCCTGGTTAACTTAGGGGTAGCCTTTGACCGTCATGGTAACAACCTGGCTTTAACTTTAGAAGCCGCCCATTCCCGCCATCGCGTTCTTCACGCCGCAGATACTACAGGCAGGGAAGTAACCACTACTCTCACTGCTAAAGTATTACATTGTCGAAATATCCAAGTTATACAGCAAGCTTTAGCTTTATCCTTATGGATAGAACCAGAAACAGGGCATTGTCAAGGAATCAGTCTGTTTTATCAAGGTAAGGTTATCTGGGTAAAGGCTAACGCTGTAGTCTTGGCAACAGGTGGCGGTGGTCAAGTATTTGCCCAAACCACTAACCCGGCTGTAAGTACAGGCGATGGAGTAGCTATAGCTTGGCGGGCTGGGGCTGTTCTCCGCGATTTAGAGTTTGTGCAGTTTCACCCCACAGCCTTGACAAAACCAGGACGCTTTCTCATCAGCGAAGCTGTACGTGGTGAAGGAGCGCACCTTGTTGATAATCAAGGACGACGTTTTGCTTTTGATTATCACCCCGATGGAGAACTTGCACCAAGAGATGTGGTAAGTAGAGCTATTTTTAGCCATTTGCAAAATACGGCTGTTGATCTTGCCACGGCACATGTCTGGTTAGATATGCGCCCCATCCCTGCTGATAAAATTCGCCATCGTTTCCCTAACATTATTAAAGTTTGCCAGCATTGGGGTATTGATGTCTTTAATGAACCGATTCCTGTAGCCCCTGCTGCTCATTACTGGATGGGTGGTATTCTCACAGATTTGCAAAATCGCACCAACATCCCTGGTTTATTCGCTGTGGGAGAAACGGCTAGTACGGGAGTTCATGGCGCTAATCGTCTTGCGAGTAATTCTCTACTGGAATGCATCGTATTTGGAGCGCAAATGGCAGATTTAGAGATGGAAATATCTAGCAAGGTTCAAACTAAAGAATCCAAATCTCTCTCCCAACCTTTATCTTTTGAGTTGTCTTTCAATGATTGGGAAAATCAACAAGTGCAGCTAGAAGCCATCAGGGACAAGTTACCTCGTGTAGTTTGGCAAAGTGCTGGTATTTGTCGAGAACAGTCAACCTTGGAAAGTGCGATCGCTACAGTTGCATCTTGGCAAAATGAGTTTTCTAATTTACCCTTAAGTCAATTCTTGCAAAATTTACATCCTACAGAAACCGCCAGTTTCAACTTACCAAATATTGATCAACAGTTGCGACTTTGGGCAGAAACCCAAAATTTATTAGATGTAGCTTATTTAATTCTCAAAAGTGCTGCTTTTAGAACTGAAAGTCGCGGCGGACACTACCGTCTAGATTACCCTCAACTAGATCCTGATTGGCAAGTTCACACAACTATCCGAAATAATCACTGGTACAAATCTGATTGAATATTACAAATTTAACCAAAATACAAAGTCTCAAGTCTAGGGAGCATCTCAAATGTGTAAGTTTATTTTTTGAAAATCTGGCAATAGCTCTCAGGCTTGATATGAATCAACCGCAAAGAACGCATAGACGCGGAGCGTCTTCCCGCAGGGTAGGACACAAAGTTAAGAGGGTTTAAGAGAGTTTTTAGTATTGCTGCGTTTATTTTGGCTTTTATGGGGACCCTCCCAAAATCTAAAATCCAAAATCTAAAATCCCAAATCAGCGTGTTCCACTACCATATTCACTATCAGGCGCTCCATAGTTTGGAGGAATATATCTATTTTGCTCAATACTATTTATCTCATTAGCTGTGAAGTTGGAGTTTTCAGTATCGCTAAAACCATTAACTATTAAACTATGAAAGGTAATTGTTACCTCTGTCATTTTGGGAATCAAGATAAATACAGCTATTATACATAGCAGTACAATCCCTGTTATTCTAGCATTGTTTTCAATATTCCTCAATAAACTTAATAGCATATATGTGCGTCCCGATTTGTTTTGCTGTCAATTTGGGATTGATAAAGTTTTCCATTTAAAATCACAGCTTGGTAAAATTACAGCGTATTGCTTTCTAGACCAAATAAGTAGACCTTAAGGCAGGTATCAAGAAGGTTTTACTGTTTTATAAGTAAAGTTCAACGCGCTAAATCCTGATTGACGGCTGTATTGCTGTTAACAAAAAACTACTGAACCTAGGATAAGTAGGTTGTGTTAATTTTTTCCTGAGTATCGAAACTATTATTTTTGAAAAAACTCTTCTTATTAAGAAATATTTCTAATATGCCCCTTGCAGCATCAGTCTTCAGATGGATATTTACTATTTATCAGAATAAAATGAGTAATTTAGCTAATATTTAATCAAAGCTTAATTTTTGTGGGTGTAAATACTAATTTTTTAGAGAAAAAAAGTATAAATATTCAAAAATAATTATTATTCGTCATGTAAATTATTGTTGGATGATGAGGAAAATCACCAAATTTTAACAAAATTTAAGAAATCAAACTTAGACCTAAGCATTCACTAGTCAGCCGTCACTCATCAGCTAAAATCGCTTTTTAAGGTGATTCCTTTAATTATTTCAAAATATTGCCTCCTCCCTGGTTAAAACACTCTTCAGGAAAACTGATAACGATTTCTCCCAAGATGCTTGGCTTGGTACATTGCTATATCAGCTTGTTTAATCAGAGTTTCACTGTTTTCACCATTGATGGGGTAAATACTAATACCTATACTGGCAGAAACAGTAATGGTATGACCATCCAAAATAATTGTTTCAGTGATAACATTTAAAAGTTTTTCTGCCACTGTAGCTGCAACTTGCACATTAGAAATAGCCCGTAATATTACTGTAAACTCATCACCACCTAAACGAGAAATCGTATCACTAGCACGTAAAGCATTATTTAGACGTTGAGCAATAATTACCAGCAGGTGATCGCCCATTTCATGACCTAATGTATCATTTACTGATTTAAAACCATCTAAGTCAATAAACAATAATGCCAACATTAAATTGTTATTTTTCGACCAATTAAGAGATTCATAAAGTTGTTCCGTGAAAAATTTGCGATTTGATAACCCAGTGAGAGGGTCATGGTATGCTAATTGCCGGAGATGGTTTTCTTGAATTTTCAATTCATAATTGGAACGAGATAAATCATCAGCAGTACGTTTCAATTCAGTTTCGATTTGTTTGCGTTGAGTGATATCTCTAATTACACCCACTAAGAATAAATTACCAGCCGCATCTTTGTGGAGCGATCGCTTAGTGGCAATTAGATGAGTATTGCCATTGGCATCAGTAAATTCTTCTTCATGTTCTTGGGCTTGATGAGTTTGAAAAACAAGCTGATCTTGTTGCCGAAAGATGTCTGCTTCATGTTGAGGAAAAAGGTCATAATCCGATTTTTCCATCAATAAATGATAGGGATAACCAATAAATTGACAATAAGCCTCATTTAAAACAATCCATTCACGTTTTTGGTTTTTCACAAAAATGGGGTCGGGAATAGTATTAATAACTTGATGTAAAAAATCTTTAGAACGTTTTAATTCTTCCTGTATGTAAGCATTGTAAAAATTCAAGGCAATAGCTGAAGCTAAAAAAGTTAACCAAGCAGGAATAATAGGTATCCACCAGCCAAATAAAAATGCAATATAAACAATGATGTTCAACACCAAACCAGACAATATAAATATCAATATATTCTTGTTTGGGTGTTTAATTCGCCATACAGTTACTGTTCCTACGAAAGACCAAAGAAAAATCCATAAGCTTTCTAATAAATCAGACCAGACTTTAAGTAATGGTCTTCCTTGCAGAGCAGCAGAAATTAATTCATCAATAACATAAGCTTGCAATTGCACACCAGAGACAGGTTTGGCCTCACTCATACCCAGGAAATGACTAGAGTGGGGAATAAATAAAAAATCCTGGAGACTAGGTGCTGTAGAACCGATGAGAATGATGCGATCGCGGATTAAATTTTCTGGAACTTTATTAGCTAATACATCTACCAAAGATACCTGATCATAACCACAACGTTGGCTCAGTGAATTTTGACATTGAGGTTTCGGAAAATTAGATAAGATTTGGTATCCTCTAGCATCCGAACCAACATAAGCACCATTGTTACTTTCAAATCGAGTAAATATAGCCTTACCTAACTGTAAATATTCAGGATTGCTGGCAGATTTTTGAGGTGTAATTCCCTCTGATTTTAGATATAAAACGGCCAACTTCAAAGCCAAACTTTCATAGGCTTGATTATTAGAATGCCAATATAACAGACTACGACGAACTTTGCCATCAGGGTCATAAAGCACATTATTAAACCCCACTTGACCAAGCTGCTTTAATTTGGGTGCAGGGAAAACCCTACTATTTTTGTTATTTGCCAGTAGTTCGATACCAATTAAGTTTGGCATTGATTGATAAACTTCCAAAAGTTTTCTATGACCGGGCTGTACAGGCAAATCTCTATATATATCTAAGCCAATGGCGCGGGGTTTATATCTATTTAATTTGGATAAAACTTGAGCTATCTTCTCATCAGAAATAGGCCAAGAACCTAACTGACGCACAGTAGTTTCATCAATTGCTATGATAGTTATACGTTCATTAGCCGCTTCATAGGGACGTAAACTAAACAATTGATCTAAAGCTGCTAATTCCAAAAACTGTAATAATCCCACATATCGGAATAATAGTACACAAATAGCAATCCACGAGGCTGTCATTAATTCTCTGCGTCCTTGACAAAGTATTTGTTGGATTGCAAATACAAGTCTAAGAAGAAAATTGTGGAACTGTTGATTCATAAAAACCTCGTCCAAGAAACAAGGGTGTAGGGGTGCAGAGGGAAAATTTCTTCTTCTAACGGGGAATTTGAGATTTTAGATTTTAGATTAAAAAAATTTGGT
Organism: Sphaerospermopsis aphanizomenoides BCCUSP55; assembly: GCF_001586785.1. Taxonomy (GTDB): domain Bacteria; phylum Cyanobacteriota; class Cyanobacteriia; order Cyanobacteriales; family Nostocaceae; genus Sphaerospermopsis_A; species Sphaerospermopsis_A aphanizomenoides_A. Next base: position 38,180 of record NZ_LUFH02000053.1, on the reverse strand, counting down.
ATAGGTCAGGAGTCCTTCAGGACGGAAAAATACTCGCTGCGCTGCGTACGCTTCGCTAACGTAAATCCAAAATCGAGTGACTAGTAACTGAACATTACTTACTGATTTTGACAGTGTTTTGATAAAAATACCAAATCCCCAACTTCAGCCATCAGCAAAGCTAGGGACAGATTTAAAAGAAATAGTTTGGTAAGGGTGTAAGGGTATGATTCGGACTGATGCTAGTTTGCTAGTTTTGAACGTAGCTTTTGTTTGTGAATTCTGACGGTAGTTTACTTAAAATACTTGAAATTGCGAGAACCTGTATAATCAGAGATATTACTTAGTTCATTCAAGTTCTGTACACCGCTATAGGTTTTACCATTGATAATCCAGGTGGGATAACTTTCAATTTTTGCAGCTATACAATCTTGTGTTTGTAGGTTGGGATTACCAGGAGAAGCACATTCAACGTGGTTGATTTCTTTGTAAGCTTCTTGGCCAAAGAGTAGCTTTTGTTCGTGACAGTGCGGACACCACCAAGCAACATACTCTTTTGCACCGATTTTGGTTAAATGTTTTGCTAACTCAATTTCTGACTCCCCAGAAGTAGTGGTAATTTTCCAACCGACATCTGGTGTTGGTTCTTCTTTTTTCGGATCGAAGAAAATCTGCACTGCTTTACCATCTGTGGGTTCAGCAATATTACCTGATGTATTAACACCAGAGTAAATACCCAATGTTGCAATCAGTGTCACCATACCGACAATAAGAGCAGTAAAGAAGATTTGTCCAATATCTTCCCAGTCGCGTCCTAGGATAGTGAGGGTTAACATACTCAAAGCAAACAAAGCCGAAGCAATGCAGTAGTAACATACAGCTTTGAGTTCAAATGCCAAGACATACATTAAATATCCACTAAATACTGACATAGCGATCGCTCCCACCAACAGCAACCACCAAGTCAGGTTTTCTATCTGTTTACGACTTTTATTCCCTTCCACCGAGTTCAAAGCCAAGGGAAATAAAGCCAATACAAACATACTGATATACGCCAACAAGCCAAACAAAGCTAAAGGTTGTCCAAAAACTGTACCCCAGGCACTAGAAAGTACGTCTGTGCAACCTTTAACATTTTCTGGCGTGGTACAAACAGGATTACCTCCCGTGAGCTTTTCAAAGGTGAGATAACCTGTATTTAAGATACCTAATCCAGCGATCGCACCGATTAATGGACGCGACCATTTATGAATCCAAGGAGTAGAACGCCGGCGAATCATAAGTATTACTCAGGGAATAGGGAATAGGGAATAGGGAATAGGGAATACCTGTTTACAGTCCCCAGTCCCCAATTCCTAAGAATGTAATTTTACTTCTGAACTTGATTTACTTTCACCTTGAGAGTTCCAACTCCGGTGAGCAGCTTCCACAAATTGACTGACGCGGATGGGATCTATCGGTTGAGCAATCTGTCCGTGACGTTTGAGAGAGCTAGAAACAATCACACCATCTGCAACTTGCATGAGGCTATCAATATTTTCCCAACTAGCCCCGCTACCGATAAATACCGGTGTACCAGCAGCAGCACCATAAGCAAGTTCCAAATCTTCTATGTTAGGAGGACTGCCAGTAGCCCAGCCTGATAAAATCACTCCATCTGCTAATCCGCGTTCAATTGTATCTTTAACAGCAACTGTGAGATGAGGAGAACTTAAAGGACGAGCGTGTTTGACCAATACATCAGCTAGGATTTTCACATCAGAGCCTAGTTCCCGACGATAACGGAGTAATTGATGGGCTTCTCCTTCAATTAATCCCTGATCTGTAGCCATTATCCCTGTCAGAACATTAACGCGAATAAATTGCGCTCGCACACAACTAGCAATTGCCATTGCACTGATGCTATCATTCCGCAAAACATTTAAGCCCACAGGTAAAGTCACCAGATTCTGTATTCGCTGTACCACAACAGTTAGGGAACTGACAACTGCTGGATCAACTTGGTTTTTAGCAAACGGAGCATCGAAAAAATTTTCCACAATTAAGCCGTCTACCCCTCCACTGGCAAGGGCTGTAGCTTCTTGTTCAGCGCGGTCAATTACCGCTTTGAGGCTACCTCCCCAACGGGGTGAGGTAGGTAGGGGTAGTAGATGAACTACGCCAATAATCGGTCTACGAGTTTTGAATAGCTGATATAAGTCCACGTCTTTAATTTGTTTGGCAAAGTCCAGAATTGAAATTTTTTTGTTGTATGTAGGAGGCAGGGTGCAGGGTGCAGGGAAGATAAACTACTGAACTATTGATAGCGTATCCCTGAAGTGAGCCGTAGGCATAGCTTGGCGTATTAATCCTAAGTCGTCACGCAAGCTATAGCCATGCTTCTGAAACTCCTAACTCGGTACTCGGTAATCGGTACTCAGGTTCATGATTCAGGAGTTGGTGCATCTCTTCCTTCTCAAGATGTAAATTGGTGTTAAACCTTTCATAAGATATGTTAAGATAAAACTTGGCTACAAGAGGAGTTTGCCACTCACAAGACGCAAGGCAGCTTCCCGTGATTTAGGCACATTGCCAGCGCATTGTCGCAGGTCTAACCTAAGATATAGGGTAGCATTACGGCTTTATGGGCGTAGTCGCGTTTGCGATTTCCCTGAAGGTAGCGACTTCTCAAAAACAGCCCTTTGGGCGGCTTCCCGATGGGTAAATTAACAACGCACACGCTGCGGTAGTGTAAAATACCAATAAGCGAATCGTTAAAAATATTAAGAGTGTTACAACTACCAAAAGACACTCACTTTTACCCTAGGAAACAGATTAATAAAAACATCATAGCATGACCTCTATATCGTGACTGATTAGAGTCATACGTCCACGGGCATTTACAAAAAACTACCGACAGTGGAGACCCATTAACCCAAGTTGCTAGTTATAAAAATGTAAGGGTTCAGGGGTTTAAAGGTGTAGGGATGTAGGTAAAAAATAACCACCAGCCTTCTCCTCTCTGTCTTAAGAGCCTTTTGCTGTTCGTCTTTTGTTTCCTGATCAAGGTGCGGGAAAAAGCACCTCATTATTGTTTTTAATGTTTGACTGCAAGAGAAAAAAACTGAAGATATTTTCAAAATATGGGTGACAAGCCAACGATTGCCATTTCTCACTTGGGCTGCGAGAAAAACCGAATAGATACAGAACATATGTTAGGACTGTTGGTAGAAGCAGGTTATGGTGTAGATACAAACGAAGAATTAGCGGATTATGTAATTGTCAATACTTGTAGTTTTATCGAAGCCGCCAGGGAAGAATCGGTAAAAACCTTAGTAGAACTGGCAGAAGCCAATAAAAAAGTTGTTATTACTGGTTGCCTAGCGCAACACTTTCAAGAACAATTATTGGAAGAGTTGCCAGAAGCAGTAGCCGTAATTGGCACAGGGGATTACCACAAAATTGTCAATGTCATTGAGCGGGTAGAACAGGGAGAGAGGGTGAAACAAATTACCGCCCAACCTACCTACATAGCGGATGAAACCACACCCCGCTACCGGACGACAACCGAAGGAGTAGCTTACCTGAGAGTTGCCGAAGGATGTGACTATCGTTGTGCATTTTGTATTATTCCCCATCTGAGAGGGAATCAGCGATCGCGTACCATTGAATCCATAGTTGCCGAAGCCGAGCAATTGGCAAATCAAGGGGTAAAAGAAATTATTCTAATTTCCCAAATTACCACCAATTATGGTTTGGATATTTACGGACAGCCAAAGTTAGCGGAATTACTTCGAGCTTTAGGGAAAGTAGATATACCGTGGATCAGAATGCATTATGCTTATCCTACTGGACTCACCCCAGATGTAATAGCAGCAATTCAAGAAACACCCAACGTTCTGCCTTATTTAGATTTACCCTTGCAACATTCCCATCCAGAAATTCTTCGCGCCATGAACCGTCCCTGGCAAGGAAGAGTTAATGATGGAATTATTGAGCGAATTAAAAACGCCCTCCCCTCATCAGTGCTAAGAACCACATTTATTGTTGGTTTTCCTGGAGAGACACAGGAGCATTTTGAACATTTATTAGAGTTTACCAAGCGACATGAATTTGATCATGTTGGTGTCTTCACCTTCTCACCGGAAGAGGGAACCCCCGCCTACAATTTACCAAATCAATTGCCACAAGAATTGATGATAGAGCGTCGTGATCAACTCATGGCACTCCAACAACCAATTTCCCTCCACAAAAATCAACAGGAAGTAGGCAAAATAGTTGATGTCCTGATTGAGCAAGAAAACCCCGAAAGTGGAGAATTAATCGGCCGTTCCGGCAGATTTTCCCCAGAAGTTGATGGTCAAGTCTATGTTCAAGGCGACGCAAGGCTAGGAACCATCGTGCCAGTAAAGATCCACAATGCCGATGCCTACGACCTCTACGGACAAATTGTCATTGCCGGGAATTAGGGAAATTTTAGATTTGAGATTTGAGATTTTAGATTGGAGTCAATTTAGGAGAATCCAAAATCCAAAATCCAAAATCCAAAATTGAATTACCCAATGCCCAATTTACAAATAAGTATCGGTTTACAAGTCCAAAACTCACAATAAAATCTAGGAGAATTAATGAATCTTACCTTTCAAGAACTAGGCATTTCCCAAGAGCGTGTTGAGCAATTAGAAAAACTTGGCTTTACCACACCTACAAATATTCAGGCTCAAGCTATTCCCCAGTTATTAGCGGGTCGTGATGTGGTTGGTCAATCGCAAACAGGTACAGGCAAAACAGCAGCCTTTTCACTACCGATGTTAGAAAAGCTGGATGTGAGCAAAAAAGCTGTACAAGCCCTAGTTTTAACACCTACTCGTGAATTGGCAATGCAAGTTCATGATGCCATTTCCCAATTTATGGGTGATGATGGATTGCGCGTATTGGCAATCTATGGAGGTCAGTCTATTGACCGTCAAATGATGCAGCTAAAACGTGGTGTTCACGTTGTCGTGGGTACACCAGGACGGGTGATTGACTTGCTAGAGCGTGGTAGCTTAAAGCTCGACCAAGTGAAGTGGTTTGTCTTAGATGAAGCTGATGAAATGTTGAGCATGGGCTTTATTGATGATGTGATCAAAATTCTGTCCCAAGCCCCTACAGACCGCCAAACGGCTTTATTCTCGGCAACTATGCCCCCATCCATTCGCCAATTGGTGAACAAGTTTTTAAACTCTCCGGTGACTGTCACCGTTGAGCAACCAAAAGCTGCACCCACCAAAATCAATCAGGTAGCTTACTTGATTCCTCGTCATTGGACAAAAGCTAAAGCTTTACAGCCAATTCTGGAAATGGAAGATCCAGAAACAGCTTTAATCTTTGTTCGCACCAGACGCACTGCCGCAGAACTAACCAACCAATTACAAGCTGCTGGCCATAGTGTGGATGAATATCATGGCGACTTGTCTCAACAAGCACGGGAAAGGTTATTGACCCGCTTCCGTAATCGCCAAGTCCGCTGGGTGGTAGCGACTGATATTGCTGCACGGGGTTTAGATGTGGATCTGCTTTCCCACGTGATTAACTATGACCTGCCCGATAGCGTAGAAACCTACGTTCACCGTATCGGTCGGACTGGTCGCGCTGGTAAAGAAGGAACTGCGATTTCTTTGGTACAACCTTTTGAACGTCGCAAACAACAAGCATTTGAACGCCATAACCGCCAAAGTTGGCAAGTATTGTCAATTCCTACCAGGGCGCAAATTGAAGCCAGACACATTCAAAAACTGCAAGAACAGGTAGCAGAAGCTTTAACTGGTGAACGTTTGGCTTCGTTTTTACCAATCATTAGCGAATTGATTGAAAAATATGATGCTCAAGCGATCGCAGCTGCGGCTTTACAAATTGCCTACGATCAAACTCGTCCGGCTTGGTTACAATCTGGTGTAGATATTCCCCAAGAAGAAGCCACTCCCAAACCCAAACTCAACAAGCGTCGTGATGGTGGCGAACAACCACGTAGCGGTGGTGGCGAACGTAGTCGTTCTTCTTGGTCTAAATCAGACAACAATGGTGAAGAAGGACGGGGAACACCCAAGCCCAAGTTACGGACAAACCGCCGTGAACCTTCTATTACACCTAGCAATCAAAAATTGGGTTCACATCGGGAATAGAGGTTTGAGTTTATTTTAGATTTTGGATTTTAGATTTTGGATTGAAAATTCACAAATTGATGCAATTGTAAACCGATCATTGTTCGTAATCTAAAATCACCAATCTAAAATCTAAAATTTTTCAAGGCGGGTGATGTTACATAACTCGCCTGATTGATCATTTTTGATTTTTCTACTCCAAGGGCAAACATTTTGTTTTATGCCAGCAGTCAGTAGCAAACTTCTTTTGGTGCATGAATAAATAGTCGTCGTGCCAAATAAATTGCACATTTTGGCACAGGAACGGGGAAAAGAACCAGATTTTAGGAATTTCTATTTTTTTGGCAAAATGTATAATTAATCTGGCTGAGGTACTTTTTTATTTGGAATTGCCTAATTTCCCGTCGGTGTTGATTTGCGTTTTTGTGCTTCCTGCTGTGCTGCTTGACTATATTCTTTGTATAATTTAGCCCTAATTTGAGCTTCTTGATAACGGCTATGTTCGGGTGAAACTTGGCTCATTAAATCAGAAGCCCTTTGCCATCTAGCAGCTAGTTCTAACCATTGAGTTGAAGTTGTAGCTATTTTACCAGCAGCGGTAGCTTGGTTGGCCAGCCTCACAGCATCTGCAAATAAATCATTTGTTGGAGAAGAAAGACTTTTTTGAGCGTTGAGGGATGATGCTGGTGATTGAATCTGATTTGTTGTTTGCAAGGATGGTGAAATATCCAGGGGAATAAGATTTTTGATTGTTTTTCCTAAGCGGGAATCAGCTTTTCCAAACAACACCACGATTGTACATAAACCAGTAGCTGCTATGATTGTTTTTTTAGCGGAAATTTTGTGTCTATATTTTTTAGTTAATAAAGGTTGAGATTTAGGTAAAATTGGTTTTCCAGTTTCAGTATAAACTGCTATCACATCTTGAATTAATCGTTTGATCATACCTGGTTGAGAGAGCGTAATTTCCTGTGACCACAGTAATTGATTAGTGCGATCGCGGTTAATTTCCTCTAACCACAGTAATTGTTCTTCCTTGACAATTCGACAATTAATATTGACTTTGCGAATGTTACGAGGTGCAGTCGCATCAAGAGTTTGCTGAATTTCTTGCACCAAAGTAGATTGATCAAGTTGCTCTACTGTAGCTGCCTCACACAACAGTTGTAAGACACCATCAGCGAAAATAGCTCTGGTTCTGACACCAGACATAACTAGCTTTTCATTCAGCAGTTGAATAATCGCTGCCACACTACCTTGACGAGCTTGCCAAGCGATATCATTTATTCTATCTACCATCGGATATTTAGTGATAGCTCTCACACCCTGACCTGTTAACGGACTCATTAAGTTAGAACTCTGTTCTTACAAACTTTACCTAGTTTAAAATTGTATGAGTAAACAGAATAAGTTGCCAGATCAAATTACAAAGATTTGAAGGGTGTGGGATGTGGGTATAAAGTAAGTCGGGCTTGCTGCAAAAGTTATCTGTGTTCAGAAGTATGGCTGAATACCTAGTCTAAAGTTTTCAGACATCACGTTGTAATTTTTTTTGTATAAAAAAAACCACATTCCCAAGCGGTTGTGTAACGTGATTTAGAAACCAAATCATTAAGAAAAGATAAAATAGTCCAGTTATGAGACAAAAACTTGTACTTTTATAAAGTATAATTAAGAAAAAGATAAAGAAATCTAGGCAGTAAAAATAAGCTTAGTTTCCCGTATATATTACTGAGGACATCTAGAAATAGGTAAGGTTTAATTTTTTCTTGTAGCTAAAACAGAAAGAATATAATTACTCTACCTAGAATTCTTGACTAACAATCAGCTTGTAGCTAAAAAAACAAGCAACACTGTAAAGTTACCAGTTGAAGAGGCAAATAAAGGCGTGGGTCAGTATCAACCTGCTCAATTACAGCAGTATAATCCAGACGCGATCGCTCGTTACTATCGTTACCGTCCCTGGTTAGCTTGGGGCAGACTACTGAGAATCATCTTCTCTTTTGCAGGTTTTATACTCAGTCTCAAGTGGGATGAATGGCAAAATCAAGTGGATCAGAATCAGGGTAAACGCGCTACCCAATTGCGAGAACTGCTCACTAACCTTGGTCCGACCTTCATCAAAGTTGGTCAAGCCCTCTCCACCCGGCCTGACTTAATCCGCAAAGATTTTTTAGCAGAACTGGTGAAATTGCAAGACCAGTTACCACCGTTTGATCAAGCCTTAGCGCAACATATTATTGAAACTGAACTTGACCGATCCATTGGAGAGGTATTTAGAGAACTATCTCCCAAACCAGTGGCAGCGGCCAGCTTGGGTCAAGTATATCGGGGTCGTCTGATGAGTGGGGAGGAAGTAGCAGTAAAAGTGCAACGACCTTATCTCCGTCCAGTGATTACACGAGACTTGTATTTAATGCGCTGGGCAGCGAGTTGGCTGAGTCCTTGGTTGCCCCTCAATCTCGGACACGATCTGACACTCATTGTGGACGAGTTCGGTACAAAATTATTTGAAGAAATTGATTACATTAACGAAGGTCGGAACGCCGAAAAATTTGCGAATAACTTCCGTGACGACCCTCAAGTCAAAGTTCCCGCTATTTACTGGCGTTACAGCACTAGTCGCGTTTTAACCCTGGAATGGATTAACGGATTTAAACTCACAGATACCCAAAGCATCTGCAAAGCAGGTTTAGATCCCGAAGCCATAATTCAGATCGGTGTCACATCTGGGTTACAACAATTACTAGAACATGGCTTCTTTCATGCCGATCCTCATCCAGGTAATTTATTTGCTGTTCCTGAAGGAGGGATGGCTTACATCGACTTTGGCATGATGGATCAATTGGAGGAGACTACGAAGGAAACATTGGTCGATGCCTTGGTACATCTTGTTAACAAAGATTATACCGACTTAGCAGAAGACTTTGTGAAACTTGGTTTTCTCGCTCCAGAAACAAATATTGCGCCAATTGTGCCAGCATTAGAAGCAGTGCTGGGAAATGCCATTGGTAAAAATGTTAAAGACTTTAACTTCAAAACTATCACCGATGAATTCTCGGAATTGATGTATGAATATCCTTTTCGAGTACCTGCGAAGTTTGCTTTAATTATTCGTTCCCTGGTGACACAGGAAGGTATAGCTTTGAGCCTCAACCCCAATTTTAAAATTGTGGAAGTAGGTTATCCTTACATAGCTAGGCGTTTACTCACAGGAGAATCTCCGGCATTAAGAAGGCGCTTACTGAATGTGTTATTTAAAGACGGTAAATTTCAATGGCAGAGGCTAGAGAATTTAATTTCCATTGCGCGTACTGATGGGGAATTTGATGTTTTACCGACAGCGAGAATGGGTTTACAATATCTACTCTCGGAAGAAGGTAAATTTCTCCGTCGTCAATTGGTGTTGGCATTAACTGAAGATGACCGCTTGCACACCGACGAAGTACAAAGACTGTGGAATTTAGTCAAAAATGACTTACCACCAAATCGGTTGTTAGATGTAGCAATCGGTATTTTAACAGAGTTATCTAGGGAAGGTATAGCGGCTATCCTGCCACAAGTTACATCTTTGATTTCCTTTACTAGTAACCAGACACCAAGTAAAAATTTATTGACTAACAATTAGGAATTTTCATGTACTATTACCCTCTGCAACCACCTTATGTCCTACTTTTGGTGGGATTTCTCACAGCATTAACTTGTGGTTTAGCCTTATCTGGAACTTTGAAAGTAATTGTGCAGAAATGGCCAAAGTTGCCCCAAGAACCTATAAAATCTAGCTCCTCCTTAAAACAATTGTTGCTGCCATTTATCGGCATCAGTGGAGGTGTTTGTTTATTCATGTCTTCTGGGTTAGAGATATTTGGCTTTCCATCTCCTCTGGCTTTAGGTATTGGTTTACCCCTGAGTTTGGGAACTTGTTTGTTTGTTTGGTTGCAGTTAGGAAGTTTGCTGGAATTTGTCAGTAGTCGAGGAATGCAATCTTTGGATTTAGATTCTTGGTCGTGAACTATCCACACTGTACCGTCAGGTCAGTGTGGGCTTCTTTACTCAGGTCAAGAAGGCGCTTTCTAAGTTTAAAAGTAAAAAACGAAGTCACAGAAATAATTGTACAATAAACCCCCCAATCAACCAACAATGATATATAAGTTGGGTTGCATTGCATTTAACCCAACCTACACACTATTTAAGATATGACCTATTTATAAACCCAGTTTTAATTCTCTCAAACACTAAATCCATAAGTTTATCAACCAGTTTAATTGCTCTTTCTAAATCTTCTCTCTTTACTACTATAGAACTTTGTTGTCCATGAGCAACTGTATTTCTAATTTTGAGGAGGAATTTATCGAGTTCCTCTTCTAATGAATATTTAGGTTCTGGATATTCGGGAATTTTATCTAAATTGAAATCAGACAATATTCTATTTAATACTTTAAAACCAACATTGCTTTCTGTATTGATCTTTGGACTGATTTCCAAGGGATTAGTTTTATAAAACACACCCAACCTATTAAAAAAATTTACTTTTTTGTTAAATTTATCTGCATCTGGATATTGTTTAAATTGGGGAAATGTAGATTCAAGATGATATATTATTATTGAGTCACACACTTGATCAATAGTAAGTTCTAATTTATTTAGCTCTCGAACATATATTTGAAAAGCAGTTTGAATAAAACCTTCCCAAGTAGCATAAACTATTGGGATTGAATAGTAAAGGAATAATTCCTCATCTGTGTTTGAAAATCCATATCTAGCGCACAGCAATTTTAACCATGACATTAACTCTCTTCTTTCATCAATGTCTGACATTATTTCTTGTTCTAAAAGAGTAATCTGATTAGTCATTATTATTGATTTTTCCAAATATTCGCTTTGCTGCTGTCAGACGATTGATAATTCTGTCTTTTTGATTATTTCCTTCTTTTCCTCCTCTTCTGGAAAACTTCATTACAGTTTTATCTGTACGTACTTCCTGATTTATCTTATTCAAGATAACTTCTGATGGCTGAAGTTTATAATAATCATAGTTTTCTGCCATACCAATCGTAATAACATCATAAAGAGCAGTTGCGAAATTGCCGTCAGGCTGTCGAAAAATCTTTCTTCCTAAAGGTTTAAGTAATGCAAATACTTGAGTAAATATTCTTTTGTAACCTTCATAGTCAAAATTTTCATTTTCTAACGCATCTTTCATGAACTGAGTCATGTGTTGTGAAATACTGGTGCGGACATTTTTCTGATTTTGGTAAAGAGAAATAAATCTCAATGCTAATTCCTCATCATATAATTGCTCATATTGCTCATTGCTCAAATCAATTAATGTCCGAAAATCTTGATTAGCTGCAAGTTCTTTGAGAAAATCATTAAACTTAGGTGAAATATCCCTGTAAATACAATTTCTAATTTCCTGAGTAGTCAACGGAGAACCACCAGTATTCAATCTATTGAAAAGTTCAAAGCGCATATCATAGTTACTATTCCATCTGAGAATTTCTACTCTACAAGTAGCTCTTTTGATATTCAATCTAAACTGATTTGGTATTGTTTCATAGGTAAATCCTTCCAAAGCTTCGACTCTTTCACCTGCTGTTAACATCCAATTATTTTTCTTCCTAATACCTTCATCTTCGCTTTTCAAAACTCCGAAAAAAGAAAGTACAGTAGAAATTCTTTGTAACCCATCAACTAATTCCCATACTCCATCACTGTCTTCAGCTACAAATATAGGAGGGATGGGAATACCTAAAAGTATAGATTCAATAAACCGTGTTCTCTGTTCTTCATCCCAGCGAAAATATCTTTGAAATGCAGGTTTAATAACTATTTCCCTCCGTTCATACATACTCATGATTTCACCGAAGGATACATCAAGTCTATCGGTGTTTAATAAGTTTCTCTGTTCTTCGATTTGTATTTTCAGTTTTTCAGTATCCATATCATTTACCATTAGCAATGGGTAATTTTTATTAATGTGATTATATCAATTTGTAGGTTGGGTTAAGTAAACCCAATATCAAGCAATAATAACATGACTGCCTGGGAATTAATTCTCAGTCTCATAATATAACCGCCTGGGAATGAATTCCCAGTCTAATAACAAAAGTCGGCTGAAGCTGACTATTTTTTTGGGAATAATGAATATGAAAACATTGATAATGATCAATAACTAGGGTGTATTATGGCTTTGTGGAGATTGTATTATCATTTGGTTTGGGCAACAAAAGAGCGTCAGTTATTAATTACCGATGAAAGAGAACCGAAAATTTATAGTTACATTATTAGCAAAGCTGATGAATTAGAAACAATTATTCATGCTATTAATGGTACAGAAAACCACATTCATATAGTAGCTTCCATTCCTCCGAAAATTTCCATATCTGAATTTGTGCAAAAAATCAAAGGTAGCAGCACTCATTATATTAATAATGTATTTTCGTTACCAGATATGTTTGCTTGGCAAAGAGGATATGGTGTATTTTCGTTAGGGAGAAAGCAACTAGAAGAAGCTGTGATTTATGTGAAAAATCAAAAGGAACATCATTCACAGAATACGATAATTAAATCTTTGGAAGATTTTAATCAAGATGATGATCCACCGCAGAAAATTTATATGTAATTTACATTTAGTCAGCTTTAGCTGACTTTTGCTATTAGCCTCAGAATTCATTCTGAGGCGGACTTGGGGATAATAGGAAGATGGGATGTGGATATCAGTGGAATTTTTAAGTCCAGATGCTATCAACCGCCTGGAAATAAATTGTTAAAACCCGATAACCCGCCTGGGAATGAATTCCCAGTCTAATAGCAAAAGTCGGCTGAAGCCGACTATAAGATTTTCATGTTTATGACAGGTTTGTGATTAATTCTGTAGGTTGGGTTGACGTAAGGAAACCGAACATCAACCAATAATAAATGTGTTAGTTTGCATTGCATTTAACCCAACCTACAAAAATTAACCTAAAACGAAATTCACCAACTTACCAGGAACAACAATCACCTTCTTAATTTCCTTCCCTTCAATATAACGCTTCGCCACCTCAGACTCCCGCGCATACTTCTCCAACTCAGCCTTATCTAACTGCGAAGGAACTTGAATAGCACCGCGAGTTTTACCCATAATTTGAATTACCAAAGTAATCTCATCAGCTATCAAAGCCGCAGAATCAAAAATCGGCCAAACTTGTGTATGTACCGTCCCCTTATTTCCCAACAAATGCCATAATTCATCAGCAATATGTGGTGCAAAAGGCGCTAACATAATCACCAAAGTTTGAATCCCTTCCGCATAAATCGGTGAATTATTACATTTAGCATCAGTTAACGCATTACTTAACTTCATCAATTCCGAAATTGCGGTATTGAATTGATATTCATCTTCCACATCTTCCGTAATTGCTTGAATTGCTAAATGAATCGCTCTCCTTAAATCCTTTTCCTCTTTACTTAACTTTTCCAAATCAGCTTTTTGCTTACAAACTCCCGCCGCAGCGTAATCTGTCACCAACCGCCAAACGCGATTTAAAAAGCGGAATTGTCCCTCAACATCAGCTTCATCCCATTCCAAATCTTTTTCTGGAGGTGCTTTAAATAAGATGAACATCCGCGCCGTATCAATGCCATATTTATTAATCACATCTTCCGGTGCAACACCATTCCCCTTAGATTTAGACATGGTAGCATAGAGACGTTGTAAAGGTTCTCCAGTTTGCGGATCAACAGGATTATTTGCATCAACTAAATGAGAAGGAATCCATTTATCCTTACCGCTTTTTTTCGGGTTCATGTATGTTAAACCCTGTACCATTCCCTGAGTTAATAACTTTTGAAATGGTTCATCAAAATTCAACAAACCTCTATCTCTTAACACCTTGGTAAAGAAACGAGAATACAATAAATGTAAAATCGCGTGTTCAATTCCACCCACATATTGATCAACCGGCATCCAGTCATTTACTCTGCTACCATCAAAAATCTTTTCTGCATTTGTAGCATCAGTAAACCGCAAGAAATACCAAGAAGAATCAATAAATGTATCCATCGTGTCGGTTTCTCTTTTTGCTGGAGTACCGCAACTTGGACAAGGCACATTTACCCAACTTTCTAATTGTGCTAAAGGTGAACCACCACGGCCACTTAATTCAATTTCTTCTGGCAATTGTACAGGTAAATCTTTTTCTGGTACGGGGACAATTCCACATTCAGGACAATGAATAACAGGGATAGGTGCGCCCCAATAACGTTGACGAGAAATTAACCAATCTCGCAAACGATATTGTACCCTTTCTTTACCAAAACCTTGTTTTTCTGCAAATTCAGTAATTGCCTTTTTCGCATCTACAGAATTTATGCCATTAAACTCACCGGAATTAACTAAAATTCCCGGTTCTGTATATGCTGCTTTTAAAGTTTCCTCTGCACCAATTTCCGGAACAATTACTACTTTAATCGCTAAATTCTGCTCCTTTGCAAATTTGAAATCTCGCACATCATGGGCAGGTACACCCATCACCGCACCAGTACCATATTCATAAAGTACGTAATCTGCAATCCAAATAGGTACTTCTTCCCCAGTGAAGGGGTTGATAGCTTTCCCCCCAGTGGGTATACCCCGTTTTGGTTTATCTTCTGCGGTTCTTTCTAACTCGCTTTGATTGCTAACTTCTTTAATAAAGGCTTCTACGGCTACTTTTTGTTCTGATGTGGTGACAAGTTGAGTTAAGGGGTGTTCTGGGGCTAATACGACGTAGCTAACGCCATAAACGGTGTCGGGACGGGTGGTATAAACGCCGATTTTTTCCTCTGCCCCAACAATAGGAAATTCTAAATATGCACCTGTGGATTTTCCAATCCAGTTTGCCTGCATTAATTTTACCCGTTCTGGCCAACCAGGCAATTTATCCAAATCATTTAATAATTCTTCGGCATAGTCGGTAATCTTCAAAAACCACTGACGCAATAATTTACGTTCTACTATTGCCCCACTGCGCCAAGAACGTCCTTCGCTGTCAACTTGTTCGTTAGCTAATACAGTTTGGTCAATGGGGTCCCAATTAACTGCGGCTTCTCTTTGATAAGCTAAACCCGCTGCTAGAAATTGCAGAAAAATCCACTGTGTCCATTTGTAATAATCGGGAGAACAAGTAGCTAATTCTGCATCCCAATCTAAGGATAAACCCAGACGCTGTAATTGTTTCCGCATCTGGTCTATATTTTGATATGTCCATTTGGCGGGGGGTACACCTCTATCAATGGCGGCGTTTTCTGCTGGTAGTCCGAAAGCATCCCAACCCATTGGATGTAATACACGATATCCTTGCATCCGTTTAAGGCGAGCAATCACATCTGTAATTGTATAATTGCGGACGTGACCCATGTGCAAGCTACCGGATGGGTAGGGGAACATGGAAAGCGCGTAGAACTTTGGCTTGTTTTTGTCTTGAGGTGTTTTATCTAAACCAAGTTCTAACCATGTTTGTTGCCATTTTTCCTCAATTTCGGCTGGGTTATATCGAGAATCCACAGTAATTTTTCCTAATTTTTTTTAAAATTATATCAGTTATTAAATGAGGGATCTTCTATGGCTCTCAAAAAAATTCATGCTTAGATTAATATACATTGCAGTCAGGGAAAGAAATAGAATGACGGATGTTTTGCTTACACTTGTCTATTAAATTTCAAGTAACATCAGGAACAAATCCGCATTGTTGAAAACCCATAATTGCTTTGCGCCCAACTGCCTGATCAAAAATACTCGATATCATTTCATGATATGTGTTGTAGGCAATATCTCAGATGTATAAATATGGGAAGATACAATTTTCCATCACTGCAAGTTTTATGATTTAATCATGGTTTTTATGTCTAAAAATATAGATATAAATATCTGAAAATTTTAAACTTCCACTGTTGTAACTTTGTTGAAGTTAAGCGGTATCATCAATCCGGGGACTTCAAAAATAACATTAGAATTTGAAGAGTTGATGAGAAGTGAAAGTTCTTGTGCGGAATTGAGCCGAAACTGATTCACTAGTTCCAGTATTTCTCTTGTCCGTGCGGTAGGTTGTGCCATAGTAGTTCTCTTACTTGTATAGTATAGTTAATCATTAAGTATAAATTATTTATGTAATTAGACGTTACTAGTAAATATACTGTAGTGTGTATAACTAGTGTTATAGAGGAGAAGGGGAAATAATTAATAATTATCTATCTAGCCGTGTATAAAAATTATAAATAATGTAACTAAGCAATTTTACTAGAAACATATCTTTATGGTAATTTTACATAATAATTAAGCGTGTACTACTACTATGTTGCATAATAGCGATAAATAAAGCAAATAAATTATGAACAAACCTTTTTCCAGGCAATTATTCGCAGCCTTGATGCGAACCGTTACCCTAGCTTCTTTAACAGCATTAGCCACAACCTCAGTGATTAACCAACCCAGCTATGCGGGAAGCGCAACCTTTTACTGTGGTAAAAGTAAAGGTCTACCCGTCACCTTTGCCCGTACTCAAGATGGTAGAAAAGTAACTATAATTCGCTGGACTTCTAATGCTTATTTTCCACCACCTTGGACTGCTCAACGTCGTTGTGAAGAGGTATCGCGCAGATTTCAAAGAAGCAATGACAACGGTACACTGAAAAATATTACTACTGGGATAGTGAACGGTGAACCTGTAGTTTGTGCAGGTACTAGCCAAAATCCTAATTGTACAAGTAGTAATTTGTTATTTACTCTCAAACGGGGGGTTAATCCTAGTGCTACTTTACGTAGACTATTAGATCGTCGGGGTCTAGCTGCTGGTAATAACCCTCTCGATGAAAGTGCGAGCGATACCATTAATATTGATTTTGAGCGTTTCTTGGAAAGTGCCACAGTTGAACCAGATTAAATGAACATGAACTGGCACATATTAAAATTTGTCGCCTGTATTGGCGGTTTGTCAATGTTGCTTTCAGCTTCAGCAATAAATATCAGTATTTCTGCTGAAAAAAGCAGCATTACAGAACCGCCTACTCAATTATCAATAGAACAATTAAAGGAAAAAGCAGCAGCCATTTCTGTGAAGATATTATCAACAGATTTCTTAGGCTCAGGAATATTACTGAATAAACAAAATTCCGTTTATACAGTATTAACTAATGCCCATATTTTGAGAGCAGATGACCCCCCTTATTGGATTCAAACACCAGATGGTGAAATCTATCAAGCGAGTGTACCAAACAATGTGAATTTTCAAGATTATGATTTAGCAATATTGCAATTTACAAGTGTAAAAAAAGAGTATTATGTAGCTGCTTTAGGTGTTTCTCCAAAGGTGGGTGATGAAGTATTTGTGGCAGGTTTTCCTGTGCAGGAAGAAACAGAAGAAATTAACTTTGTGTTTAATAGCGGTAACGTTTCTTTAGTTTTAGAAAAAGCTTTAGGACAAGGCTATCAAGTTGGATATACCAACCGTTTAGAAAAGGGAATGAGTGGAGGAGCTTTATTGAATAAAAGTGGTGAGGTTGTTGGTGTGAATGGTATGCACGCTTATCCTTTATGGGATGTTCCCTCTATATTTATGGATGGTGAGCAAGCAGAGGAAAATTTACATCAGCAAATTATCCGTTTGAGTTGGGCTGTACCAATATATAATGTGATGCAAAAGATGGAAAAATTGGAGATATATGAGGATATAAAAAAATGAAAATTCATTACACATTTTTAACTATAGTAATAGGCATATTAATCACATTTTTACAGCCGCAAATAGCCCTGGCAATATGTAGTAATAAACAAGTGGATGAAATAGCTGAAAAAATCACTGTCTTAATTGACAGTAAGGCATCTGGCTCTGGAGTAATTATTAAGAGAGAAGGCAATACTTATACTGTTCTCACAGCTTATCATGTTGTTAAAAATAGCCAACTTAAATATGAAATTGTCACCCCAGATAATCAACGCTATCCACTTTATCAGACAGTAAAACTACTGGATAAGAATATAGATTTAGCTGTTTTGCAGTTCAACAGTAGTAGAAATTATCAAGTAGCTCAATTTGGTAATTCTCAAAAATTACAAAGAAGAACAAAAGTTTATGTAGCTGGTTTTCCTGTGAAAACAGGCTCAGTGAATGTATCTGTTTATGATTGCCGTGATGGTAAATTGATTGACAATATTACTAATATAAATACATCATTAAATAATAACGGTTATAATTTAATTTATGATAATCCTACGTTATCGGGAATGAGTGGAGGACCAGTTTTAAATGATAATTCTCAAGTTATAGGAATTCATGGTAGAGGTGAGCAAGCAATTGATATTGATATTGATCTGATTAATTCCTCTGTTGCTACTGTCAAGTCAGGTAGAAATTTAGGCATTGCCAGTTCTATATTTTTGAAATTATTAGCGAGAATAGGTTTAGATGTAAATGTAAGTTCAGTCACAGAAACAATATCCACTAATAGCAATAGTGAAAGTTTTTTTTCTACCGAAAGATTAGAAGAATTATTATCCCAAGGTAATTTTCAAGAAGCTGATGAAGAAACAAAATCTTTGATTTTACGTATGAGTCAATCTTCTAATGTACTGAATGCTCAGTCAATTCCTCGATTGTCTTGTGCAAGTCTCAGTAATATTAATAGAATTTGGAGAAGCAATAGTCAAGGACGTTTTGGTTTTGCTGTGCAAGCACAAAAATGGAAGAGTTTATTTGGGAATAAATTTGAAGCAACAAATGAATATTTTGATGATTTTGCTACTGAGTTGGGTTGGCGTTATCGTGGTCGTTTCTTGCCCAAGGAGCAGATTAACTATTCCTTAAATGCTCCTGTAGGACATCTGCCTAGATTATTTTTAGATGGACCAATTTGGGGAAAATTTATTGCCTATTTAGATGTTTGCAAAATTTAATACATTAATATATAGTTAAGTAAATTTATACTCGACTTTTGAGGTGAAAAATGTCTCTTAAAACTCGCTATGTATCCTACTTGATTAATCTTTTTTTATTCTCAACTCCATTGGTATTCATACCATCTTTACCAAGTTGGGGACAATTACTTCCTACTGATCCTGAAATTGGTTTTGAAGTTGAAGGACAATCAGAACTAAATCAAATAGTTGTTCCTTTATTTAGATATGTTGGTGAATGTCCCAGTTCTAAAATTTATGCAGGTAAAGTTAAAGCCTGGTTTACATCCTCAACTCAACCTCCCAGAAAAGATAGAAAAGTAATTATTAGGAACATTTCGCGGGGAATGTCTCCTGATAACTTTCCATTCACAGAAAGGGACTATAGCAAGGGTAGATCCGCAGAGTCAACTGACATAACTTTTGGTACTCAACATAGAGACAGTACATTTGTTATTAGAGATGATAACAATGAATTTGAATATGAAATTAGGGAGAACAATTCAGTAGTTGAAAGAGGACAATTTTCGGCTGTCGTGAACAGAAGTTCCACTGTATCAGAAGTTTATCGAGAAGCCACAGAAGTAGATAAAGGATACTGTGCAGAAAAAGGTAAAGGTTTTTTCTCTCCTTGCAAGAGATGGGTATCCAATAAGGTCAGAGAATGTCCTAAAGACTAATAGGTTCTTTACTGTCTGAATCAGGATTGCCAGGATTAAAGGATTTACAGGATAAGAAAACTGTAATGATTTTCTAGTATTATCACTAAATGCTGTAAATCATGATTCAGACAATTAATCAATTTCCAATGATTTAATCATTTTTTCTGCTGTTTCCACAAACTCATCATAATCAGCTATTGTTGCAGTATAAAAAATTGTATAAGCCTGTTCACCTTTTAAAATCACAACCTGCATATTTTTCAAACTATATTTCCCATTCGTGCCACTAAAAATTAATTGACTAGCTGGTTTATTTGCCTTTGTTGTTATCAATTTTTCAATTATCTTTGAACCTGAAAAAGTATTTTGAATTTCTTGAATATTGGATGCTTGCAACGCCTCTAATGTACCAGAAAATCTATCAACACTAATTGTTACCTTTTCTTGAAAATTATCTGTATCACTTTGTTTAGGAGAGATAAAAGTAACAATTTCCGCAGTAATCGGGTTTTCTAAATCTTGTCTTTCCCAGACTTTTGGATATTTTAACTTGATTCCATAATTGGAATTTTCATATAAATTAAAATCATCTTTGGGAATCAGGAAGATAATTAAGCTAGTAACGGTGGCAATTCCTAATCCTACCCAAACCCGCCAATCTATCGGTTTAGGTATAGGCTTTGGTATTAAATTTTTAACTGCTTGTAAAGCTTCCTTTGCAGTCGGGTAACGGTTACGAAAGTCATAGCTCACCATTTTATCTAAAACTGCTGCTAGTTTTGGACTAACATTTGCATATTTACGCCAAATAATTTCTCCTGTCTTTGCATCTTCTGCTAATTCATGAGGTAATAAACCTGTAAGTGCTTGAATGGTAATAATTCCTATTGCATAAATATCACTACTCAATTGTGGTTTACCTCTTTGTTGTTCTGGTGGCATATAACCAGGAGTACCAATAATTATAGTAGAGGTAAGTTTTCCCTGACTATTTATCACCTGTGTTGTCACTTCTTTAACTGCACCAAAATCAATGATCACAATTTTATTATCTGATTGACGACGGCGGATATTATCTGGCTTAATATCTCTGTGTATAACTTCATTTTTATGAACAAATTCTAATACTTCTAAAATTTCTATTATGAGTTGAATAACTTCAGATTCTCTCTTTTTTTGACCTGATATTAATTCATCACTCAAATCATGGCCTTTTATATATTCCTGAACTATAAAAAACTCTTTATTTTCTGCAAAATGAGCTAAAAGAGTGGGTATTTGATCATGTTGTCCTAGCTTTTCTAAAATCTCTGCTTCTTGGTCAAAAAATTCTTTAAGTTTTTTTAAAGTATCTGCTTCTATACTGGGTGGTGTAAACTGCTTAACTACACAAAAAGGGTTTCCTGGTCGTTTGGTGTCTTTCGCTAAAAAAGTAGTTCCAAACCCACCTTTCCCCAAGGGTTTGTAATTATCATATTCGTAACGCCCACCTATCTTCATTTTGATATTCACCCCTACTCAAAAAGTCATCTTGGTTGATGTATGGTTAATTTTGGCACAAGTTGACCCTTGAGTAAAATATCTAAACAAAGCTTGAGAAAATGTGGCTACACAAATAAAATTCGCTTGCGCGAAATGAAATAATAAAAAATTATATGAGTTTATTCACCCTATTGATTACCTTTTCTTAAACAAATCCTCCCTCTCAATATCCCCATCACCAGCAATAGTATATTTCACCCCAGCACTATCATAAGAACGCGATAAAGACTGAGCAACTAAACTCACCAATTTATCATCATCCCCCTGATTTAAACTCTCCAACTTAGGAGTTTTAGCACCACCATCACCAAATCTTAACTGTAAATTATCATCACCAACAGACAAAACAACCGGCGGTAATTGCATAGTTGATTGTGCTTCTGAACCTAGTGGAAAGAATGAACCAATATCAAAAGGAAATTGAGATCCTATATCAATCATGTCGATAGGAAAGAAAGAATCTAGCGGCGGAAATTCAGAGGGTATAGAAGGCATAGGATTTGAAGGCTGAGTGGGATCTTGAGCATTTGTCCCATTTTCAGCCGTACTTGTGATAATTTCCCGCACTTGGCTTTCTGTCAGGTTAGGGTTAGCACTCAGCATCAACGCCACCACCCCTGCAACGTGGGGAGCAGCCATAGAAGTTCCACTGTAAGTACCATATTTATTATCTGGCAATGTGGAGTAAATATCCTCACCTGGAGCAGTCACATATTTGATTTCTTGAGAACCAGAACGGTTAGAAAAATTAGTTAGTTGATTATTTTGATTTACCGCCCCAACAGCAATTCCTGAATCATAAGCATAACGAGCCGGATAGGTTGGTGTAGAATCGCCATCGTTACCTGCGGCCATCACCACAATTACCCCTTTACTGCCCGCATATTCAATCGCTGATTTCAGAGTATTGTTAGAAGAATTTCCTCCTAAACTCAGGTTAATCACATCAGCACCATTATCTACAGCATAACGGATACCATTAGCGATATTTGCATAAGAACCTGAACCATTTTTATCTAAAACTTTGACTGCCATAATTTGGGAATTATAGGCAATACCAGTTACACCTCTACCGTTATTTTCCCCAGCAATAGTTCCAGAAACATGAGTTCCATGACCATTGTCATCTAAAACATTATTATTCTTACTATCAAAATTCCAACCTTGATAATCATCAACATAGCCATTGCCATCATCATCTATACCATTACCAGCAATTTCTTTATTATTTGTCCAAATATTATTATTTAAATCTTCATGATTATAGTCAACTCCAGTATCTAAAACAGCGACAATTATTCCCTGGCCTGTATGTCCATTTTCCCATGCGGCGGGGGCATTCACCATATCTGCACCCCAATTATTTCCACCCAAATCTGGCGCGTCTGCATAAGGACTTTCACCAGCGGCTTTGCTGACTGCTGTTCCTGCATTGACTAAGCCATAGCCATTCTGGGAGTTATAGCTGCTAGTGGTGAAAATAGGTTCACTATTGTCCTTAGTCGGTAAGCTACTACGATGACCCCAACTTAAACTGCTATCAGCCTGAGTTTGAAAGGTATCTACTGGGGAGATAGGAGTAATATTCAGGTCTTTATGATCAGAAAAATTGTTAGTAATATCAAATTTCATTAGACTTTAATCCTCAAATATAGTATTTTTAAAACAGCATAACTTTTTAGCCTTTGTTATACAAAAGCTTGCCTACACCTGGAAATTGCTAGTTATTCCCCTTTATCTAAAAATTACTATGAAGTGACAGTTTTAAAAAGCTATTTTGATTACGAATTCACTAATTTAAAAACAAGCAATCATGACAATTATTAAGTTATGATTTAATGACTTTGTTGAGCATAAAATATGAGATTTTGATAACAATATTTCAATTAAATAGCTGACGGCTGACGGCTGAATGCTGACAAAAGGTAGAATGCACCGAAACTAGCAATCTTGAAGTTGAGGTATTTAAACCGATTGTAACCAACTGGCTGGCGCTTCGATATAATCAGGGAGACGAGTGGTGCGATCGCCCAACGCCATAACTATCTGCTCAGATTCCAGGTTTTTTGCCCCAGTTAAAATTGCCCCAGTCAGTCTCACATCACAAAGACGAGCGCCAGACAAATTAGCACCCATTAAATTTGCCCAAGAAAGATCAGCTTCATCAAGGGTTGCTTGACAAAGATTAGCTCCCATCAAATTCGCATGATCTAAATCAGCTTCTGTTAAACTAGCTTCACTGAGATTAGCAAAATAGATATCCGTTTGCTGTAATTTGGCAGCGTTCAAATTTGCACCTTGGAGATTTGCACCATTGAGATTTGCTCCTTGCAAATTCGCCGCAATCAAACCTGCTGAACGTAAATTAGTTTTACCCAATTTCGCACCTTGCAAGTTAGCAAGAAATAACTTAGCACCAGATAAATTTGCTGCTTTGAGAGTTGCCTGTTGCAAATTAGCTTTATACAAATTTGCAGCTTGTAAATTAGCAGAACGCAAACTAGCACCAAACAAATTAGCAGAACGCAAGTTTACTCCATATAAATTAGCAAGATTGAGATTGGCTCGACTCAAATTAACTCCCCGCAAACTCGCTTTAAATAAATTGGCTTCATAAAGAATTGAACCGATAAGTTTTGCACCATCCAATTCTGCTTCACTTAAATCTACTTCCCGCAAATCCGCACCACACAAATCAGATCCGCGTAAGTCTACTCGTTGTAGTTTAGCCCCTGCTAAGTTTACTCGTCTGATATCGGTATTGCGTAAATTGAGTTTTTGATTTTCTCGATCTTGTTGAAAATTGCGTCTACCGATGACAGTTAAAGCTGCTTGAATATCAGTACGAAGTTTAAAAGATTCTAAGGGCAAAGAATAATCTGCTGACTGTTGACGACGTAACCTGTCACGATTTTTAGCGAAATCAATCGCCATAAAATCTTCTGGTTTTTGTGGCTTCCGCTCCAGTTGTATAGGTGCATTTTCACGGACAAATGCAGTAAGAATTTCCATAATTGTCCAATGTTCTTGAGGAAAATCTTGGGCAATTCTTTCCAAGGCATAAATCGCACCGATGCGCGTTTCTACCTTTTCATGTCCTAACTGGGCAATAGAACCAATGAATCTTTCTGCAACTAGTCTTTCTTGGGTGAGTTTAGTATTTTCAATGCCAATTTCTAGAGTTTTCTCAGCCGTGATGGCATTTTTTTGCATTACTTGAATCCGCTTGGCTGCGTAGTAAACATTAACCGTCACTGCTAAACCCAAAAAAACTATAGCAATAGTAGTTAATGCTTGATTTTTGTCAGCAATTCGCTGCTGGAGTGATAACTTCTCAATATTAGTAGATGCGAAGACAATCAGTATTAAGGACAGAGCAGCAATAACGATGATGGTGATCAACCAATGCAAAGTTGCGTCTGTCTTTTTAGCAGACATACCAGAAAGATGCTTCACAAGAATGAGTTATTACTGAGATGAATAAAAAAAACAGTATAGCATTTAGCTTCAAATTTAGATATCTAAACTTTTCTCACGAAAAAAGGGAAAAAATTTTTACCTTTTCCCTTTTCTTTAGTATTTTTGGTATATTTTGTTTCTTAAAACCAGGCACACTGGTGGTAAACTACTTGCTGCGAATGAAAGAAACAGTATTTCTTCCCGTACATCCCTACACTCTTATACCCTTACACCCTTATTTTTGATTTTAACAGTTCAACTTAGCTTCTCTGAGATTTGCACCATCAAGAATAGCATCATTCAAAATAGCATCCTGTAAACTAGCTAAATATAGATTCGCTCGACGCAAATTTGCCCCAGACAGATTCGCACTAGACAGATTTGCTGCACTGAGAATTGCACCAGAAAGGTTGGCACAATTAAGGTTAGCACCAGACAAATTTGCTGCACTGAGAATTGCACCTGAAAGGTTAGCACCAGACAAATTTGCTTGTGATAAATTAACTTGATAAAGATTTGTTTGTTCTAGGTTTGCACCTTGTAGGTTTACTCCCCTTAAATCTGTGTAACTTAAATCAATTTGCTCATTTTCTGGGTCTTGGTTTGCGTCTCTTCTAGCAATCACGGTAATAGCTGCTTGAATTACTATCCGCGTATTAGCTGTAGAATTATTTATTACTTCCTGTGATGATAGATTGCCAGCTTTATTTCGCACGAAATTCATCAGCATATCCATAATTATCCAGTGGTATTGTGGATTCACTTCAGCAAGACGCTCTAAATCCTGAATTGCAGATAAACTGATTTCTATTGAATTATTCTCCAGTCCTTTGATAACCTTCATTAAGTGATATTGATAGGAGTTATTGTGTAGATTATGTTTTACTGTTTTGGCATTTTCCAGTATCCAATGGATGATTTTTATTGCCAGTATTTGATTGATGAAAATATTTTTCTTGGCGTATTCATAAGTGAGAGGAATAATTTTTAACATTTTCATCATATTGATCTAGCAATCCGCTGGGATAATTGAACATACTTGTGTAGACAGATAAATCAAGTTAAAAGTCATTCGATTTTAGATTCTAGATTTTGGATTTTGGATTTTGGATTGATATCATCAAGGAATTGTTGGTCAAAAGTCGAAATTAAAAAACTTCTGTCTCCTAGCTTCTGATAACGTATCGCTAAAGCGAAAGCTCCGCTAACGCGCAGCGTGCCGATAGCTTGCGTGGCGACGCAGGAGCCATAGGCATAGCTTGGTGTCAGCCATACTCCTGACGTTATTTACTAAACTCTTGAGATGCAACCAAATACCCAGCCAATTCTGAAAAATCTAGTGCTGATAGGTGGTGGTCACAGTCATGCCCTAGTGTTGAGACTTTTTGGTAATCAACCTTTACCTGGAGTCAGATTGATTTTAATTACGCCAAATATATATACGCCATACTCAGGAATGTTACCCGGACATATTGCCGGATTTTATAGTTATTCCCAGTGCCATATTGATTTACAAAGTTTAAGTAATTTTGCTCAGGCGCAGTTGTATATTGACCGCGTAATTGGGCTGGATTTAAACAACAAAAAAGTGCTTTGTGCTAACCAATCTGCGGTAGATTTTGATCTGCTGTCTATTGATATTGGCAGCACTCCGACAAAATTGTCTGTATTAGGTGCAGCCGAATATACAATTGCTGTGAAACCTGTCGCACAATTTTTAACCCACTGGTATAAATTGCAGGAAAATTCAGTTAAAAATCCTCAAAAATCCCTAAATATTGCCATTGTTGGCGGTGGTGCTGGTGGTGTGGAATTAGCCTTATCAATGCTTGCCGGCTTGCAAAAATCGGAAATTCATTTATTTCAAAGTAGTGGGGAATTAATGCCCAGTCATCACCCATCAGTGCGGCGAATTATGCAAGATTTATTAATCAATAAAGGTGTGAAATTGCATTTAGCAGAAACAGTGTGTGAGGTTACACAATTAATCAATGAAAGCTTGAGAATTAAATGTGAATCTGGGTTAATAGTAACTTGTGATCAAGTATTTTGGGTGACACAAGCATCAGCAGCAAATTGGGTAAAAGATTCGGGAATTGGTACTGATGACCAAGGGTTTATTTTAGTCAATGATTATTTGCAATCTGTTACCCATCCGCATATTTTCGCCGCAGGTGATATAGCCACCATGATTAATTATCAACTACCAAAAGCTGGTGTATTTGCGGTGCGTCAAGGTCAACCTTTATATGAGAATTTACGAAGGATGATTTTAAGTGCATCTCTCAAACCTTACAACCCACAAACAGCTTATTTGAGTTTAATTGGTACAGGAGACGGACGAGCATTAGCTAATAGAGGTAGTTGGACTTTACCACCCCATCAATTATTGTGGCAATGGAAAGACTGTATTGATCGCCGTTTTATGGCACAATTTCCCCATCATCGAAATATACACTAAAAGTTTATGCAGCGTACACATTTAGTAGGTGACAGGTGACAGTGGTAAAGCAACAGCCGTTGTATCCTGCAATCATACCAATAAATAATCTCAGAGTTCCCTTTTACTCAAATATACCTATATGGGACTTTTACTATGACTGAAAACAACAATAATTTATGGCTAAAAGCTGCAAAAAGTGGCGATATCAAAAGACTGTCTGAACTACTAGCAACTGGTACTCAGGTGGATGGGTGCGATCGCCATGGCACGACAGCATTAATGTTTGCGGCTAATTTAGGTTATACAGAAATAGTGCGATCGCTCTTAGATTTTGGCGCTAATATCAACCTCCCTAGAAAAACATACGGTTTAACAGCGTTAATGCTGGCAGCTAGTAACAATCAAGTTGATATTGTCAAGCTTTTAATCTCTAGAGGTGCAGATATTAATGCCGTTAATGAAGATGGCAGCACCGCTTTAATGGCAGCAGCCCAAAAAGGTCATCTTGATGTCGTGCAAGTTCTCTTAGCTGCGGGTGCTGATGCGAATATTGCCGATAAAGATGATGATACAGCTTTAAAACTAGCCATCAAACAAGACTACACAGCAATTGTTCAATCAATACTACAATATACTCAAATTGTCAATGTTCCAGATGCAGAAGGCGAAACACCTTTAATGATGGCCGCAGACTTGGGATATTTAGATATAGTAGAAACACTGTTATTGCATGGTGCTGATACTAACTTTAAAAACCCCGATGGTAGCACCGCATTGTTAGCCGCATCTGCCGCAGGCCATAGTCATATTGTTGCAGCTTTATTAGATGGAGATGCCCAAATTAATCACCAAGATCAAGAAGGTGAAACCGCCCTCCACTTTGCCGTTGTTGAAGACTACCTAGATGTAGTAAAAATTCTACTTCAGCGCGGCGCAAATGTAGAAATCAGAAACCATCTTGGAGATACACCGCTACTTATAGCAGCATTTCAGGGACATAGTGACATAATGGCAGCTTTGATATGTGCTAAAGCAGATATGAATAAAAAGAATTTGGGGGAAGTTGCCCTCACATTAGCAGTATCCCAAGGACACACCCAAGCTGTGAAAACATTACTAGACCAAGGTGCTAATATCAATGCTTTAACAAATGACGGTAAAACGGCTTTAGTCAAAGCTTTAGTTAGCAACCAGCCAGAAATATTCCAACTGTTGCTAGAAAAAGGTGCAGATGTGAATTTTACCTACTCAGCAGGTGCAACGGCCTTGATGTGGGCAGCTGCTGAAGGATATGGCCAAGCTGTGCAGATGTTAATTACAGCCGGGGCGGATGTGAATTTAAAAAACCAAGGTGGTTACACAGCTTT
Source organism: Sphaerospermopsis aphanizomenoides BCCUSP55 (assembly GCF_001586785.1). Classification (GTDB taxonomy): domain Bacteria; phylum Cyanobacteriota; class Cyanobacteriia; order Cyanobacteriales; family Nostocaceae; genus Sphaerospermopsis_A; species Sphaerospermopsis_A aphanizomenoides_A. The sequence goes on along the minus strand of NZ_LUFH02000053.1, from coordinate 9,693 downwards.
AATGATTGCTGAGTTTAATGGTTATCGCAAAATTGCTAGTATTTTACGCCAAGCTGGGGCCAAGGAGTAAGGGACTTGCAAATAAAAATAGGTGCATCAAAATACATCTACAAGACTTACACTTTTACAAAAACATATTAAATCAATTGCTTGTAGCTATGTGTGTAAAAGCTTATTTTTCCCAACACCCAACACCCTGTTTTCGGTCAAGTCTCCAGTCCGTTTACCTTACTCAACAAGCAAAACTCCGTCGTAACTGATGTGAGTTTGCTACGACGGAGAAATAAGAAATTGAAACACCAAGATCAAAAACTTGTTCTACAAGGGAAGAAAAAAGTAAACATGAAGACTTAATTTACCTTTTACCTTTGCTGTGTCTATCCCTCGATGTTTCCTACTGTGCTAGATGTACTAAATATATCGGTTTTTGTTTGACAAAAAGTATTAAACTTATCATTTTGATTGTATCTAAAAGTACATTTGCCAAAAATCAATCTTTCTTAAGTGTGATTTTCTGGCTACTGATAAGGTTTTCAGGAGATTCTATATAAAATATTAAATTTTCCCCATGATAACACTGAATGATTTGAATATGCAAGTAGAGTTACTAGATCAGCAAGTTTTATGGGTAGGGATCGGTTGTCAAAAGGGAACTTCTGCTAAGTTAATCAGTTTGGCAATTGAGAAAATTTTGCGAGACACACAATTTACCTATTCCTCCATAGCGGGTATTGCCACCATAGAATCTAAAGCTTCAGAACATGGGTTACTGGAATTTTGTCGTTTACACAATTTTTCCCTCAGAACTTTTACAGCAGACATTCTCGCTAGTGTGAGTGTTCCCAACCCGGCCAAAATTATCGAACAAACAGTAGGAACGCCAAGTGTAGCTGAGGCTGCGGCTATTCTAGCAGCTACAACAATGAGTTCGCAGATCAGGTTGTTAGTTCCCAAAACAATTTTCCGCTTACCAGGGGAAACTGGATCTGTAACAGTAGCTATTGCTCAAATTATTCGTAATTCGTAATTCGTAATTCGTAATTCGTAATTCGTAATTCGTAATTCGTAATTCGTAATTATTTATTTTCTCCCCTGCTCCCCTGTTCCCCTACACCCTATACCCTTCAATCAAGGACTCGTAGAAAATAGTTAATGATGCTAGAAACAATTGAAAGCACAATAGAACCGAGAAAAGCAGGGATAAAACCCTGAATGTGAAACCCATAACCAGGAGTAACAGCACTTGCTAACCACAGAGTTAAGGCGTTAATAACAAATGTAAATAGACCAAAAGTAATTAAAGTGATGGGAAATGCTAATATTTTCAAAATTGGACGGATAATAGCATTTACCAAACCAATTACAATAGCAGCAAGTAAAGCTGCAACAAAAGTCTTGATAATGAATCCAGGAACAATTTTAGCTGTAATTAGTAATGCGATCGCAGTACCAAGCCAAGTTAATAAAAAATGTTTCATATCCCAATACCTTATCCAAAAATCTTAGTTTCTAGCTCCCATGAAGATTTTACCTATTCCTGGGAAGGAACTAGAACTATGGAATAGAACCCACTAATCTTCAATTGTCAAGGTACAGATTGCCGTTAGGCAGTTAAGTTTTTATACAGGTTTTTTACCATTCCTGTTCAAGCTACTTTAGCATAACTGCCGATACAAAAAAGCTAACTAATGCTAACAAGAGCCAGCTTTTTTTTCCTGTTTCACCCTAGTAGTGCCTACACTTTCAGGAGGAAGCAGGAAGTAAACGACACTCAAGAATCAGTCTGTCAGTAGATAGGTAGATTTGAGTAGGTTTTATATAGCGGATGAAAGCTTAAGCCCAAGGCTTAAGCCCGCTCGTGATATTTGCTTCTACTTGACAGTTTATGCTTTATAATTTAGCATAATATCATGGTTGTTAGGTCGTCACCATGATAATTTACGAGTTCAAAGTCAAAGGAAAAGATAAGCAATATCAAGCAATAGATGAGGCTATTCGCACTAGTCAATTCATCCAAAACAAGTGTTTACGTTATTGGATGGACAATAAAGGTGTGGGCAAATATGACCTCAACAAATATTGTGCGGTATTAGCATCTGAATTTAACTTTGCTGATGAACTCAACTCAATGTCAAGACAATCTGCTGCTGAACGTGCTTGGAGTGCAATAGCTCGTTTTTACGACAACTGTAAAAAGAAAGTTAAGGGCAAGAAAGGCTTTCCAAGGTTTAAGACAAATTGCCGTTCTGTTGAATATAAAACAAGTGGCTGGAAACTATCTGAAAGTAGAAAAGCAATTACTTTCTCTGACAAAAAAGGAATAGGTACTCTGAAATTAAAAGGTACTTATGACTTGAACTACTACGACATCAAACAAATTAAACGAGTGCATTTAGTACGTCGTGCTGATGGCTATTATGCTCAATTTGCAATTGATGTAAATATTAGAGTTGAAACACAACCAACTCATCAGGTAGTAGGACTGGATTTGGGATTAAATTACTTCATTGCTGACAGTAAAGGCAATGTAGAACAATCTCCCAACTTTTACCGTAAGTCAGAAAAACAACTAAACCGAGCTAACCGCAAAAAATCCAAAAAGTACAGCAGAGAACGTAAAAAAGCTAAACAGAGACAATCTAACAACTACCACAAAGCTAGAAATAGGTATGCCCGTAAACATTTAAGAGTAAGTAGGCAGCGAAAAGAATATTGCAAGAGATTAGCATATTCCGTGATCCAATCTAACGATTTGGTAGCCTATGAAGATTTGAATGTAAAAGGCATGGTAAAAAACCGACATTTAGCTAAGTCAATTTCTGATGCTGGCTGGTCTACTTTTAGGCAATGGTTAGAATATTTTGGCCATAAATATGGGAAGGTAACAATTGCCGTTCCTTCCCATAATACTTCTCAAAATTGTTCTAACTGTAGTCAAAAAGTGAAAAAATCCCTATCAACTAGAACTCATATTTGTCATCATTGTGGATTCATAGAAGATAGAGATGTAAATGCTAGTATTAATATCCTGAAATTAGGATTAAGTACCGCAGGACATTCGGGAACTTACGCTACAGGAGATTTGCCCTCTTGGGCGATTGGTGTAAACCTGTCGTCTAATGGCGAGTCAGTGAATGTAGAATCCCCATCTCTGGCGAGACCCTTGCGCGAACGCCTTTAGGTAGGGGAGTGTCAAGTAGGTTGTTAAAAATTTCGACAAACAAAATTTATGAAGGCTAATTACAACAAATTGTTCACCAATATCGCTGGGCTACTAGGAGTAACTAGCGTTAGTCTCTTGATGACTTTACCATCTCTAGCACAACAACGCACAAATCCCCGACCCAGCATTTTTAACGAACCTCCCTACAACGGACGTACTGCACCTGACAAAACTCAACCCATTCAGTCTCCGACACAAGTACCATCCACTCCAGATAGTGAAAAACCTGAAAAAGTTCCGCCAGCGCCAACCCAACCACCAGCAGGAACAACAGCAGACAAAAACATTATAAAAGTAGCTGAAACAGCAGGTTCTTTTACAACCCTCCTCAAAGCCTTACAAGCTGCTGGACTAACAGAAGTGTTAAAAGGAGAAGGTCCGTTTACTGTTTTTGCCCCCACTGATGCAGCTTTTGCCAAGTTACCACAAGATGCAGTTCAGGATTTGTTAAAGCCAGAAAACAAAGAAGTATTGGTTAAGGTTTTAACTTATCACGTAGTCAAAGGTAAAGTCCTGTCCAGTGATTTAAAATCTGGTCAAGTCCCTAGTTTACAAGGTGATCCAATTACTGTGAAAGTCGATCCTGATACAGGAGTAAATGTAAATGATGCTAAGGTGACAAAGGCAGATATTCCAGCTAGTAATGGTGTTATTCATGTAATTGATAACTTGATTTTGCCTCCTAGTCTGTAGAATGAGGTTTTGGTCTCATACGCACAAAGAGACGTTTCATGAAACGTCTCTACAATGTGGATTATTTGAATACAAATCGCTGTCAATTAGCGAGATTTGGCAGTAGTTTTTCCTTCACTAGAGGAAGATTGTTGCAGTAACTGTGGGATGAACTGTTCTAATTTTTGTGCTGTTTGTTCTTCTTGTTGCAAGTTTTGTTGTAGCCACTGTACTACTTGGCTTTGTCCCATTTGTTCAGCAGTTTTAATCAAACAGCGATAACAGGCAATTTCCAAATGTTCAACTACTAACTGTCCTCCTGCTATTCCCTGTTCCAGAATTTTTTGACTATCAGCAGCCAGCAGCATGAATTTTTGACCGTCACTAATCACACCAGCCGCTGCATCACAAGTAACTCGTTGCGGTGGTTGTCCCAAGGCTTTGAAAACTTCCTCTAGGTTGCCAATTTGCTGCTGGGTTTCCCGAATGTGTGTTTCAATTAGTGATTTCAATTGGCTATTTTGACAACATTGAAGCATCATTTGTTGTGCTTCTAAAAAGCGATTTTCAGCATCGTACATAGTACCAACTTCATAGATAAATTTATCTTGCAAGCTGGAGATTTTTTTAACACCTGGACGTTCATTGAGTAGAACCATTGTTATTCTCCTGAAGGTTTCACCCTATACTCTCAAGTTGTACCTTTTAACCCTACGTTTAGCCTTCAGTCTTCTCGTCATGCCTGAGATACAGTTTCACTATGACCTTTGACTACTATTTGAGGATATAAGTATGAGACTTGGGGTAGACAAATTAAAAATTACAAATTACAAATTAAGACAGTCACTCGATTTTGGATTGACGTTAGCGAAGCGTACGCAGCGCAGCGAGTATTTTTCCGTCCTGAATGACCAGGAACTATACCAAACTTTTTTAATCTAAAATCTAAAATCTAAAATCTAAAATCTAAAATTCCCGGTCAAATTTGATCTGGGTTTCCAGGTTTACATCTAAGTACCCAAACAAAATTAATTTAACATATAGAGTGAAAACAAAAATGTTTGTATTCCTTACCTGTTCCCTGTTCAGAGTTCCCTGTTCCCTCTCCTAACTATAAAATTTATTTTGCACGACTACTTATCACCTTCTTTTTTAACCTGGTATTGATTAAGTTAAAGTAAAAATAAGTAAAGAAAGTGATTTAAAGTAAATGACTGTTCCCAATTTAGAGGTAATTTCTACCCAGTTAGAAAGTCCCAATTTGCGCGATCGCATGGTAGCCCTTGCTAACCTCCGTGATATCCCCTCAGAAGATGCCGTACCTTTGATTAAAAAGGTCTTAGATGATGAATCTCTGCAACTGCGTTCAATGGCTATATTTGCTCTAGGTATTAAGCAAACATCCGAATGTTATCCGATTTTAATCAAAATTTTGGAAACAGACCCGGACTATGGTATACGTGCTGATGCTGCTGGTGCTTTAGGATATTTAGGTGATAACAGAGCCGTTGAGGCGCTATCACGGGCATTTTATGAAGACACTGATTGGTTAGTTAGATTTAGTGCTGCTGTAGCTCTGGGTAATATTAAAGATTCTCGCGCTTATAATATTCTCATTCAAGCACTAGATAGCAAAGAAGTAGTCATCCAACAAGCAGCTATTTCTGCTTTAGGGGAAATTAAATCTCTAGAGTCTGTAGATCATATCCTGCGTTTTGCCCAAGCAGAGGATTGGTTAGTTAGGCAACGTCTGGCAGAAGCTTTGGGTAATTTACCTACACCAAAGAGCATTTCAGCCTTAAAATACTTAGAAAAAGACAGTCATCCTCACGTTGCTGAAGCCGCGACGATTTCCCTCAAAAGACTAGAAGAGGTAGAAAATCAAGTTTAAGTTAACGCTTCCTGCTACCTTGTTAATAATAAAAGTGGAATTTTTGTCTTTTGATTCAGGATAGTTTGATTCATGAATATTGAAGAATTTTTTGAGTTAAGTGCTGGTAAATGGTTTTCCCATCGCACTAGTCACCATTTAGCCTTTAAGCAATCAGAAGACGGCAAATCAGACATCATAATTGAAATGCTGGCCGCAGACCATCCAGAAGTGATCAAACTGTGTCAACAGTATGAAATTCCTCCCAGTGCGGCTTCCTGTGGTGCAAGAGTTACCTGGAAAGGGACAATGGAATGGGACGAAGAAAAACACGAAGGTTCTACAGTTTTAGTGACAGTACCAGATGCAGATAAACCCGATGAAGGTAAGTTACTGCGAGAAATGGGTTATGCAGAAAAAGCACCCGTAGCAGGAACTTACAAAATGGGTGAAGATGGCGCTTTAACTTTAATTACTGAATATGAAACCATGTGGTCTGAGGAAAGACTATGGTTTGCCAGTCCCAATTTGCGGATGCGTGTAAGTGTCCTCAAGCGATTTGGTGGTTTTAGTATGGCTTCCTTCACCTCTGAGATTCGCATGGGTGGAACTGCTGCATCTAAAGCAGCTGAAGCAGCTAATTCCGAAAAAGCAACTGCCAGCTAAAACCTTTAAGCCTAAAATTCCATCTCTAGGCAATATCGCTTGATGAAGGAGGAATGAGGAGGGGGAACAGGGACAGAAAAACCTTTCACCTTTCCCCAAACCAATATAAATATCTCATTTCTAACAACATTAACTTAGGAAATTACAAATCTGTTGCTATCTGGTGTCGCAAGTTCAACGCTACTTTTGGTGCTGCTAATTTTAAAAGTCCCTTAATCTCTATATTTTTCCCTGCCTCAAACCTTGGCACTTCCTGAACTATTTTGAATTGGTATAATTTATTGAGGATGGTTTTATGGAAATTTTCTTTTAACTCTGATGAGCATAATTTTCCATATATCTTTAGAAAGATTTTTAGCAGTTTTAGCTTATAAATAGCTAAAAGACAGCAGTTGTTATTAAAAAACTTAATTTATCCAGACTTTAAGCGTTGTAACTCCGATTCTTTAGATATAACATGGGGATATGTTTATGACAAGCTTTTCCTAGCGCCATTAGCGCCAGTTTTTTTTATGGACATTCAGTTAATTAACATCGGTTTTGGTAACATCGTATCTGCCAATCGAGTAGTTGCCATCGTCAGTCCAGAGTCTGCCCCAATTAAACGGATAATTACCGATGCCAGGGACAGAGGGCAACTAGTTGACGCAACCTATGGTCGTCGGACTAGGGCTGTAATTATCACTGATTCTAGCCATGTGATCTTATCAGCGATTCAGCCGGAAACGGTAGCAAATCGCTTTGTTATTTCCCGTGACCATCAGACTGTAGAAAATTAATCAGGGGTGGGGCTATCAACCCCCCTATTTGTACTATATCGGCCGTAGGATATGAAGTAGACAAGTTTTCTGTCACTGGTGCTACCAATTCATTAGTCTTTCGTTACTCTAGTAACTCATACCAGACTAATGAATAGTGTGTATTGATTAATTCACAAGTTGAACGGATAATGCAAGTTTTACCCATACATAGTGGTGCTACTACCCAAGAATGCCCGTCTCTGGGCAAGCTGATTGTTTTAACTGGACCCAGTGGAGTTGGCAAAGGAACTTTAATGAAATCGCTCCTCCACCGTCATCCAGAACTGTATTATTCAGTATCTGTAACAACTCGTTCCCCCCGTCCAGGAGAAATAAATGGCAAAAACTATTACTTTATCAGCCGCAGTAAGTTTGAACAATTAGTTGCTCAAGGAGAATTTTTGGAATGGGCAGAATTTGCTGGTAACTACTACGGCACACCCCGTGCAGATGTGCTTGACCAGATTCAGTCTGGTAAGTTGGTAGTACTAGAAATCGAACTCGAAGGAGCAAGACAAATTCGTAATTCCTTCCCTAAAGCTCTGAGTATTTTTATATTACCACCGTCATTTTCAGAATTAGAGAAACGGATACGCGGACGGGGACAAGATTCTGAAGAGGCGATCGCCCGCCGTCTGCACCGCGCCCAAGAGGAAATTCAAGCAGCTGATGAATTTGACATTCAAATCGTCAATGACAATTTAGAAATTGCTTTAAATCAAATTGAAACAGTTTTATTTGGATAAAAGCATTTGCATGTGGTAATACAGCATATTGCAGATCAAGAAGGTACAAATTTTGATGATAAAGCCTTGCACCAATAGGGTTTTACTGCTGATTGCTGACCGCTGACTGCTGAAAGCTGCTATAAGTCAGAAGTAATGGGTAATTGCCACACATAATTGACAATTACCAATGACCTATTACCCATTACCACCGATTAAATTAACCGATTAAGCCTTGAATGATGCCCAAATTACCAGTCAAAAAGTAAGCAACTACAGCACCACCAATACCACCGATTAAGAAAGCACTGGCAAAGTTATTCCAGCTTTCTTTAGAGTTAAAAGCGTCTACTGGAGGGTTAGGTACAGTCACACTGGCAAGTGCTTTAGCAGGATTGCTATTAGCATACAGGGATAGGCAGGCGGTGAGAATTACAACCAAGCCAATGCTACCCAACAAACCAGCTAAGTTAGCATTGGGAGCATCCCGCAGGGGGCCTAATTTAGCAAAAGGTCCAAATAGTAAGTAACCATGAGCCATACCTACTTCTAACCCACGTCTGAAAGGAGTTAGACCAGAACGATAAGCAGGCAAATTGCCAATAAACCACTTCACCAAGGGAGAAGAATTCACTGGGGTTTCCAGGTTTCCATCCTGTGGGTTACGTCCAGCAGGTCTTACTGTCTCCCGATTTCTGGGATCACTGGGGAGATTTTTTGATGCATCTACTGCTTGTGCCATGTTTTATCTTGCCTCAAAATTCATAATGTTGGCATTTATGCTGTTATCAGTAAACAGTGATCAGTGATTAGTGTGTTTACTGTTGACTGTTTACTGATGTAAATCCCGTTTTTACCCTATGGTAGAGGGTGGAAAAGTAAGTCTGGGAAAAAGCGGTTAAACTCAATCAAAATGCCAGCTGTGATTGTCAGCCAGATGGTAGCTGCCACAGGAGCTGTGGAAATAAATTTGATCAAATAGGATTGGTCGCTTTTGTCAGCCATGAATTTAGCCTCCTTTGAACAAGTGAATGAGAGCAGATGAATTAGCGTGGAGAAATGGGGATTTCTGAGTCTTTAGCTGTCAATTCACCAGAAACAAGCTCCTTAAGTGCTGCTGCTGGCCAAGCAAATCCGGTGCTGATAATGGGTAATGCTAGACCCAAATCAATTTGGATTTCTTTTTGCTCAGTATCAGATTCTTTTTTGATCGCTTGTAAATAAGCACGACCAACCCAACCAATCCAACCAGCAATGTAAAGGAAGAGAATGCTGGGAATTAAGAAGTCACCAGCGCGATCAAGACGACCATCAACAATCAAATGAGGATAGCCTTCAGGACCACACAGTGCCTGAGAATAACGCTCAAACCGCTTTTTACCAGATTCTGGATCAGCAGTAGTATTGCGGGCATTTTGAGCTAATGCTTGAAATGCGGCAGAGTCTTTGCAAGGTACAAGGTTAGCACCCAGAGCATGAGCCGAAGGGGCAAAATTGAACCAAAGACCAATCGCTAAAATCAAAGCAAACAATCGTCGCATGGAGTTGTTTCCTTTTATTACAAAACAAGAAGTTCTTTGTACAAAACGAAGCGGCTTGTACAGTGTTTAATTTGGATAACTAGCAAGTCATCATACTCTTGGCTGGGAATCGAGTAAAGTTTAAGTAAATAAAAGTTAAAGCTTCTCAACCAAAAGTAAGGATTTGGAATTGGGGTCTGGGGTCTGGGGTGTGGGG
>NZ_LUFH02000052.1 GCF_001586785.1 Sphaerospermopsis aphanizomenoides BCCUSP55 | reverse complement strand
GGGGAGGCAGAGGATAAATATTTATATTGTTATATTTTGTGCTTCTTGCCTCTTGCCTTTTGCCTCCAATGACAACTGACAACTGACAACTGACAACTGACAACTGACAAATATGCAACTCCAATACTTTTTATTACTAGCAGCAGCTTTGTTTTGCATTGGCATCTATGGCTTGATTACTAGCCGTAACGCGGTACGGGTGCTAATGTCAATTGAGTTGTTGCTGAATGCTGTTAATCTGAATTTAATGGCATTTTCCAACTTTCTCGACTCAACATTAATTAAGGGTCAGGTTTTCACTGTTTTTGTGATTACCGTGGCAGCTGCTGAAGCGGCGGTGGGTTTAGCGATAGTGCTTGCCATTTATCGCAACCGTGATACCGTCGATATGGAGCAGTTTAATCTCCTGAAGTGGTAACAGTGCGTGCAACTCAAGCAGGTAATTATTGCTTATAAAGCACGAGATTCCCAGAGTAAACGCTGGGCAGAACTTTGTGCTAAACAACTAGAAGACCGTCAGTGCCATGTTTTAGTAGGGCCTAGCGGTCCTAAAGATAACCCCTATCCAGTGTTTTTAGCATCCTCAAGTCAACCAATTGATCTAGCGTTGGTTCTTGGTGGTGATGGTACTGTTTTAACCGGTGCTAGACATTTAGCCCCAGCTGGCATCCCCATTTTGGGGGTGAATGTGGGAGGTCATTTGGGGTTTTTAACTGAGTCAATGGATGAGTTTCAAGAGCCAGAAAAAGTTTGGGATAGGCTATTTGAGGATCGTTATGCTCTCCAGCGACGGATGATGTTACAAGCTGCTGTGTATGAGGGTCATCGCACAAATTTAGAGCCGGTGACTGAATCTTATCTGGCGTTGAATGAGTTTTGTGTAAAACCCGCTTCTGCTGACCGCATGATTACCTCAATTCTGGAAATGGAAATTGATGGTGAGGTGGTTGATCAATATGTAGGAGATGGGTTAATTGTCTCTACCCCCACAGGTTCAACGGGTTACACTGTTTCCGCCAGTGGGCCAATTATGCACGATGGAATGGAGGCAATTACAATTACACCCATTTGTCCCATGAGTCTTTCTAGTCGTCCTCTGATTTTACCTCCGGGTTCGGTGGTAAGTATTTGGCCTTTGGGGGATTATGATTTAAGTACAAAATTGTGGATGGATGGGGTGTTGTCTACTTCAATTTGGCCGGGACATCGTGTGGACGTGCGGATGGCGGATTGTCGGGCTAAATTTATTGTTTTGCGGGAGAATAATTCATATTATCAAACGCTGCGAGAAAAGTTACTTTGGGCTGGTACAAGAGTTCGCTACAGTAATAATCATCGTAATTGATGGGTAAGAATTCAGGAGTCAGGAGTCAGGAGTCAGAATATTTAATAAAACCGTGAAGTATCACTAGCGTGATTTTTGGCGTAACCTTGAAAAAGCTGATTTCTGAACGCTGATAGCTGAATGCTTACATTGATGGAAATATATTTTTCCCAGACTTTTACCGCAGTTTACTGGTAAAGACTAAATTATTTTAGCCCCCGGAAACATTCGGGGGTTTTTTGAGGAAATCTTAACTTGATTAAGTGATCAAGATTGACAGAAAATTTAAATTGTGAATTGGATAAATTTGTATCTTATTGCCAGATTTTAGTAATTAAAATGCCGATAATATATAGCCGTAGACAAGGCGTTTAGGACATTAATCAAAACTAACTTAGACACTCAAAGGCTTTTACCACTGTTACCTGTCACCTGTCACCTGTCACCTGCTATAGCAGTCAGCTTTTTAAAACTCTTGTCTGATAGAGATGTAAATGTATTACCAAACGATAACTTCTGATCTACATCCTGTTGATTTTCCGATTTTGCAAAATGAAAAATATATTTTACGACTTGCGGCAACTGAGGAAGAGTTAGAATCTATTTTTCGGTTGCGGTTTGAGGTTTTTAATGTGGAACTAGGTTTGGGATTTTCTAGTTCTCATTTGTCCAGTATGGATCGAGATAAGTTTGATGATGTTTGCCATCATTTGATACTTATTGCTAAACATACTGGTGAAACTATTGGTACATATAGAATGCAAACCTATACAATGAGTGCTAAGGGCTTAGGTTTTGATGCTGCTGATATATTTAATCTGTCTCAAATTCCTGTTTTTGTATTGCAATCATCTGTAGAAAGTGGTCGTGCTTGTATAGCTAAGTAATATCGAAATTTTCAGACACTTTTCTTGCTGTGGCAAGGATTAGCTAATTATTTAATTTATACTGGTAATCAATATTTTTTTGGTTGTGCATCTTTGTTAACACAATGTCCTGAGCAAGCGGTTTGTGCTTATAATTATTTTTTGTATAATCATTGGCTACATCCCAATATTTTAGTTACTCCTAATGTTGAATACTCTATAGAAATTAATCAAAGCTGCCCGGATTTATATGATGTGGAAATACCGAAAATTTTCCAGGCTTATTTGAGTGTAGGAGCTAAAGTTTGTAGTTTTCCGGCTATTGATAGACATTTTAAAACTATTGATTTTCTAATTATATCTAATATTGGGGAGTGGGGATTGGGGATTGGTGATTGGTGATTGGTGATTGGGTGGAGTTTCATTATGACATTATACCAAATTGCATAAAACACATCTAGAACTCCGATGACATAGGTATAATGCGAAGTCGGAGTTTTATTTATGTCTGTTAAATCCTCTAGTTCCCAGTTATGGCAGAAGGCAAAAGGCAAAAGGCAAGAGTAAAACCCTGGCTATTATTAGATTTCAAGGATCAATAATATCCTCATCCTATAATCCTCAAATTCCCAAAATACTGAGACTCACAAATAAACCTATCCTGTACATCCTTAAATCCTGGATATCCTGATTCAGACTGGGAACGAGATTTCAGTATTCTTTAAATCAAAATTAAATCAATTCTCAGCTTAAATTCATTTAACTCTAGGAATTATGCTTTAAATTGTCATTACAGACAAATTTGAGGCCGTTAAACCATGACGTTTCCGCATCTAGCAATTTTTACCCTCCTTACCCTTCTTACTTTCAGCTGTGCAAAGGAAGTGACCTCAACTCCTACAGAAAATAAACCTGAGTCTGTGAAAAATGTCGCTGCTTCAGTTGATAAGTTGACAAAGTTTCAGACTTTAGAACACAAAACGCAAGGTAAATTAAGTGTGTCTACTGAAAATGGAATTAGTTATTTAGAATTTGATCAAAGTTTTAAAACTGATAATGGACCAGATTTATTTGTTATTCTCTACCGTGGTAATGTACCACCAATATCTGGTATTAAAGAAAAAGATTATGTTAGTGTTGCTGCTTTACAAAAAATTAGTGGTTCTCAACGTTATGCTTTACCAAAAAATTTGCAGTTGGCAAACTTTCCCTCTGTAGCTATATGGTGTCGCAAGTTTAATGCTACCTTTGGTTATGCTCGTTTACCTAAGTAGTTATAATCTAGAGTGGTAATGGTAATTTTTATATTTTTCTGTCGCCACTTTTAATAAATTACTATTATTAGGCGATAATTATAAGTTGAGCCTATTTTTCAGACTTTTTCATAAATTTGGACAATTAAGAGTGTATGTATCAAAATTAAAGTGAAACAAAACAATAAAATTTGGCAGAAATTTGATATTTTTTCTTTACGGTTACGCTTAATTATGGGTATTGCTTTAGTTTCAGCTTTGGGACTAGGTGGTCTTGCTGGTTGGACAAGTTGGAATATGCAGCAAATTTTAATTAATAGTCATAAATATAATATTAGCCAAATTGCAGAAAGGTTGCCGCGTGATGTGCAACTTTATCAGGAAATGATGTACGCACAAACAAGTTTGCAAAAGGCAATTAATAACTTGACTGATACAGATACTTTTGTCTGGATAAAAGATAAAAATAATAAAATTATAGCTAAATCTAATAATTGGAATTTACTACCAGCAGCAACAGTAACTGAGTTGATGTCTTTAACTGAAATGTCAGTTAAACCTGAATTAGTTCAAGTTAATCAACGGTATTTTGTTTTATGTGGTGGTGCTTTACCACTGCAAGGTAAGGTTTTGGATAAGTTATTTGTAGCACAGGATGTAACTCGTGAACAGATAATGTTTATAGCAATGGTAAGAAGTTTGGTGATTGCTAGTATTTTAGTAGTTATAGCAATTTGTGTAACAATTGCATTTTACATCCAGGCTTCTCTACAACCATTACGTCAGTTAAATCAAATGACTGCTGTGATTTCTCTAGCCGATTTAGGTGCAGCAGAATTATATCTTGATCATGCGCCTAGTGAAGTTAAGGAATTGGCAACTACTTTTAATATGATGTTATCTCGTCTGTACCAATCTTGGGAACAGGAACGGCAATTTGTGAGTAATGTTTCTCATGAATTACGCACACCTTTGACAATTGTGAACGGTTATTTGCAAAGTGTTTTAAGAAGACATAATAATTTAACTTCCGCGCAAATCGAAGCTTTAGAAACTGCATCTATAGAAACGGAACGCACTATTAGACTTTTACAAGATTTACTAGATTTAGCTAGGGCTGATAGTGGATATTTACATCTGCGCTGGGATGTCTGTTTACTAAATGATTTGGTAACAGAAGTTGTGAGTATGGGAGAACAATATAGCAAAAGAGTAATAAAAATCGAATCAATTAATCAGAGAATTGAAGTCAAAATTGATTATAATCGTTTCAAACAAGTGCTGCTAAATTTGATTGATAATGCTGTTAAGTATTCGCCCGCAGATACAGAAATATTTATTAAGTTAAATTTCCAAAGGGAAGAGGCAATTATTCAAGTTTGTGACCAAGGTTATGGTATTCCTCTACAACATCAATCACGAATTTTTGAGCGATTTTACCGCGTAGATGAAGCTCGTACTTCTACGACTGGGGGTTGTGGTTTGGGATTGTCAATTGTGAAGACTTTTGTGGAAAGTATGGGTGGTCATGTGAGTGTGCGATCGCGTTTAGGTGAAGGTAGTATATTTACAATTAGTTTACCTGCTTCACTGTTATTAATTGACAATTGATAATTGACAATTGATAATTGATAATTATTTTATTCCAGGTTGAAAATCTTCCCTTTCAAAGGGGAACAAAGAAAATCAATTTCAGGCAGAGGTAATTGTCAATTGTTCATTATCCATGTTTGAAAATTTTAATTTTTAATTTTTCCTTAAGTTTTAGATGTCTAAAATTTAGCAGTTTCCATGTTAGTATTGACGATGCTCTGCCGAAATCCCAAGTATTATTATGACGCACATCTTACTGGTTGAAGATGAAGTCAAATTGGCTCGATTTATAGAGTTGGAATTGAATTATGAAGGCTATCAAGTCAGCGTAGCTTATGATGGACTCACTGCACTGACAGCAGCGCGGGAGTTAAATCTAGATTTAATCATTTTAGATTGGATGCTACCTGGCGTATCGGGGTTAGAAATTTGCCGTCGTCTGCGGACTACAGGTGATAAAGTCCCGATAATTTTATTAACTGCTAAAGATGAAGTGAGCGATCGCGTTGCTGGTTTAGATGCTGGTGCTGATGATTATGTAGTTAAACCCTTTAGTGTGGAAGAATTATTAGCAAGAGTCCGCGCTCATTTACGTAGAAGTAAAGAATCAGACAGCGCAGATATCTTAAGATTTGAGGATCTAAGTTTAAATCGAATTACGCGAGAAGTCTACCGAGGACAGCGGCTAGTGGAATTAACAGCAAAAGAATTTGATTTACTAGATTATTTACTCACCCATCCGCGCCAAGTAATTACACGCGATCGCATCTTAGAAGAAGTCTGGGGTTACGACTTCATGGGTGACTCCAACATTATAGAAGTTTACATTCGTTACTTGCGTTTAAAACTCGAAGCCAACAACGAAAAGCGTCTTCTACAAACTGTGCGCGGTGTCGGTTACGTATTGCGTGATTAAATTACAACCATCAAAAAATGAGCAATCAGCATTCCAAAATACTCAATTGTCAATTGTCAATTATCAATTATCAATTATATTAATATGCAGAATTGATAAAAAGTTAACACCTAACAACAACAATGACATATTTAGAAACCGTAGCCGAATTTTACAGCGAAGTTGCCCAAACACCAGAAGTAGGACTCTGTTGTGTCCAAAGTACACCCCTGCAATTACCAGGTTTAAAAATTCCCTTAGCAATGCAGGAAATGAATTATGGTTGTGGGACAACTGTTCATACTAATGAACTAGCAAATCAACCTACGGTTTTATATGTGGGAGTTGGTGGAGGTTTAGAAGCATTACAATTTGCTTATTTTTCCCGTCGTCCTGGTGCTGTAATTGCAGTTGAACCAGTGGAAGCAATGCGTGAAGCTGCTGCACGAAACTTAGAAATTGCGGCTCAAGAAAATCCTTGGTTTGACACCAGTTTTGTACAAATTTGTGCAGGGGATGCCTTTAATTTACCTGTTGCAGATGCTTCAGTAGATGTAGTAGCACAAAATTGTCTGTTCAACATTTTTGAACCAGCAGATTTAACCCGTGCTTTAAAAGCAGCATATCGGGTATTAAAACCCGGTGGAAGATTGCAAATGAGTGACCCCATTGCTACTCGACCAATTCCCCATCATTTACAACAAGATGAAAGACTACGTGCCTTGTGTTTATCAGGCGCACTCACCTATCAAGAATATACCCAACAAATTATAGATGCTGGCTTTGGACAAATAGAAATTCGCGCCCGTCGCCCCTATAGATTATTAGATCAACAAACTTATAACCTGGAAAAAAATCTCCTCCTAGAAAGTCTTGATTCCATTTCTTTCAAAGTTGATATTCCTGAAGATGGTGCTTGTATTTTCACTGGTAAAACAGCCATTTATGCCGGAACACAACCATTTTTTGATGATGCAGCCGGACATATTTTGCAACGAGGGATACCTGCCGCAGTCTGTGATAAAACAGCGGCAAAACTAGCAGCTTTAAAACCAACAGAAATCATGGTGACAGATTCTACCTGGCATTATGATGGCGGAGGTTGCTGTTAAAATAATTCGTAATTCGTAATTCGTAATTCGTAATTACCAGGACTTACGCAAAATATTTCTCAAACCCTCATTCCTCCCTGTTTTCTGTGCCTCTGTGGTTAATTTATTCCATAGCTCGTGCGTAAGTCCTAATTACTAAGGTTAAAATTGAAAAATTCAGATCAAGTTCAAGTTATAGCAACAGCGAAGGCGGTTAATACAAGATGAAAATTTCATAGTTTTAATCAAGCAAAAGTTATAAAAACTGACTGCTAATAGCTGGCTGCTGATTGCTATATCAAGTTTACTAGGATATAAATTATCGTGTCCACAGAAATTACACCTTTTCAAACTAAACTAACTTCACCCCTCACTAAAAGGGAAATAAATGTTTTACAAATCAATCTAGGTAAACGTTGTAACCTGGCCTGTAATCATTGTCATGTAGAAGCCAGTCCCAAAAGAACAGAAGAACTTTCTTTGGCAACTTGTCTAGAATTAATCGAACTCATTTATAAATTCCCAGAAATTAAAATCGTCGATTTAACTGGTGGCGCACCAGAAATGAATTATGGTTTTAAGCCATTAGTAGAAGCGGCAAAGGAAGCAGGTAAAGAAGTCATTGTCAGGTCAAATTTAACTATTTATTTTGTTGAGGGATTTGGTGATTTACCGGATTTTTTTGCTAAAAACCAAGTAAAAATTGTCGCATCTTTACCCTGTTATTTAGCAGATAATGTGGATAAAATGCGGGGTCATGGAGTGTTTGATGATTCCATTAAAGCTTTACAATGGCTGAATCAAGTTGGTTATGGACACAATCCCGATTTAATTTTAGATTTGGTGTATAATCCCCAATTACCCAACAGTGACAAATTCTCCTTAACTCCTGAACAGAATAATCTCGAATTAGCTTACAAAACATTTCTACAAGAACATTTTGACATCGTTTTTAATAACCTCTTCACCATTACTAACTTACCTGTAGGAAGAACAAAATTATATTTAGAACGCAAGCAGCTATACTCTAGCTATTTGCAATTTTTAGAGTTGCAATTTAACGCCGATACTGTTGAAAATTTAATGTGTCGTGATCAACTTTCAGTAGATTATTTAGGAAATATCTATGATTGCGACTTTAATCAAATGATGAATTTACCAGCAAAAAATTATCATGGTAAAACCCTCACACTTAGAAAATTATTAGAAGCGGGAAGTTTAGATGTAATTCGTGAAGTACAAACTGCGGATTATTGCTATGGTTGTACTGCTGGATGTGGTTCTAGCTGTGGTGGTGCTTTGGTCTAGTTTAGGTAATAGGGAATAGAAGGAGTTTTCATCCTCTAGCAAAAGGGATAAATATTTTGGCGTAGTGCGTAGGTACTTATTTATGTCATCAAATGCAAATGATGTAACGAAAGTTGTGGTAATTGATTCTTCAATAGTAATATGCCTTATGATCAAATAAGTTAAGTCTCCTCACACCACACCAAAGGCCGTGGATTGATTGAAATCTCCACGGTTTTTATTTTTTGATTAGTAATAAAAACCAAAAATCAACTATCAAGTAGGTTTTACTCCTAGCTTCTGCTTCTGACTCCTGTATGCTAATTTGAAAAAAATTCTGTTACCAAAACTGATACAAGCCTCCCAGGTCTAAATGGTTAGTCTATGATGATATTAGTTAAGCTCCTCACACCATACCGAAAGCCGTGATACCTTATGGTTCGCGGTTTTTTCTTGTTGTGTAAATTTATTTTCCGGTGAGTTTAACTAAACCAATACCACCAAAATAAAGTCCTAAAACTGCTCCTGCTAAAAGACTTTGAGTAAGAGGATCAGTAGAAGGTGTAAGTATAGCTCCTAAAACTACTGCGGACATAATTACAAAACGCCAACCAGCCAGCATTTGTGTAGAAGAAACAATACCTAAACTACCTAGCAATAATTGAATAATCGGAATTTGAAATGCTATTCCTGTGGTGAATAACAGCAACAATACAAATTCAAAATATTTTTCAATTGACCACAATTGTTCTACTACATCAGCACCGTAGTTGATGAAAAATTGCAAAGCTGCGGGAATAAGAAGAAAATAGGCAAATACTAACCCACCAACAAATAAGACACTCGATCCCAAAACCACAGGCCCTAACAAACGGCGTTCACGGCGCGTCAGTCCAGGAAGTACAAACTGAATAATTTGGTAAAGAATGAAGGGACTAGCAAGCACCAAACCACTGTAACCAGCAACTTTGATAGAGACAAAGAAGTATTCTCCAGGTGCTAGTTGGAGGAATTTTATACCATGCGCGGGGACTTCTAGTAGCTGCACCAAGGGTTTAACGACAACAAAACAGCCGATAACACCTAATACTACAGCAATGAGAGAGTAGAAAATCCGTAACCGCAATTCTTCAAGATGGTCAAAAAATGACATTTCCACTTCATCTGGTAACTCATCGAGGGGATTAACCTCTGAGTTACCTGATCCTTCCATGTCCATATCAGGAGAATTGATAGTATCTACGTCTGGTGAAGGGGTCATGAGTCAATAAATAGGCAACATTCCTTAACTATTTTATCTGGGAGAGCGACTAAGCTGTTAAACCTTTGATTTCCAGATGGAGAAGCTGATGGCGTAATGCTTTTAATTAATTGAACGCAGATAAACGCAGATAAACGCAGATGAATTGGAGATTATGTGCTGTCTCATGTCAAATTGGTAAACTGAATTTCTGGATTAAATTCAATTTTATAGTTACTAATAAATAGTTCTTGACCAATTTCAGCCTTTTTTTGTTTATAGTTATTCATTCCATACTGTAAATCCCATTCATAGATATAAATATTATCCCCAGCAAAGTTATTGTGTATTTGTGGGGAATCATCATAAGTAATCAACCATTTATGACAACATTTTTTTAAATCATCAGCAAATTTTTGATGGTCAAAACCTGTATGTAAATCTCCTCTTTTTCCATATAATTTAGATTTTTCTGCTTTTAAATATGGAGGGTCTAAAAAGATGAATACACTTTTTTCATCTCCATTTAAAATTTGAATGTAATTTAAATTGGTAATTTTGACATCTGGTGTTAAGATATTCTCTAATTTTTCTAGACGCTCTATTGATGAATAAGTAAATCTGGAATGAAAAGCTTCTAAAGAAAAACCACCTGATTCTACAGTTCCTGAAAAGGTGATTCTATTAAGAACAAAAAAGCGGACGGCTCTATCTAAATCGGATAAAGATTTGACATCAACGTTGGTTAACTCTGAAAATAAAAGTCTGCCATCTTGATATTTTTCTTTGATATGACGAACTTCAGAAACTAATTTAGATAAATTAGATTGGGCAATATGCCAAAATAGAAATAATTCCTGGTTTAAATCATTAATCCAAATCTTTAAGTTAGGGAAGGTTTGTTTTAGGTGAATAAATACAGAACCACCACCAACCATAGGTTCTCTGAATTCTGTAAAACTTTCTGGTAAATATTCAGAGATTTTTTTGATTGCTCTTGATTTACCGCCAGGATAACGGAGAGGGCTTTTAATCATAATAAGTATATCAATTGGCGATGAAGATGCGTATAATAATTTAAATTAGACATGATAAAAATTACAACTCATTCCCATGACTCGTTCAGCCCCTTATCAACCTTTGTTGTTACGAATTCTGCATGGCATTAGTGGAATTTTGGTAATTACGGCAATTATTAGCGGCTTTTTAGTATACAACACTTTTGATAAAAGATTTGGTAAACTTCCCATTCTTAAAATTGATCCAATTCAAGATATTCACGGTACAGCAGGTTTATTCTTCTTACTGTTATTACCAGCTTTCGCACTCTATAGCTTTCATGCTGGGAAAAAGCGCCTAATACAAGCAGAATTTATACAACAATTAACTCAAGTTGGTAAGCCAATTTGGTGGGTGAGTTTGCAACGTTTAGCAAATACGATGATGCTTATCGCCTCGGTTTTGGCAGTGATATCTGGCAGAATGATGAAGGAAGAATGGCTACCGATAGGTGAACTGAATCATATTTGGTATTATTTTCACCTTATCGCTTGGGTAATTATGGTTTGCTGTTTAGCAATTCATGTTTTGATGTCTGCTAAAGTGGGTGGTGCGCCATTATTATTATCAATGTTGTCGTGGAAGTTTCGTACAGAAGATGATCCTAGAAATTGGTTTAGTCGTTTACGTGGTTGGTTGAGTAATTTTTCTCATAATTTGAAGTCAGAAATTAATCAGTTTTTGCAAGGTAGTTTAACGGTGAAAATTATTGAGGTGTTTGTGTTGGTGGGAATTATAGCAGCTTTTTTGTTACCACTGTTGTTTTCAAATTCTACTGATTAATCCTCTCAAATATATAAAATAATTTATGCTTTGTAAGCATAAATCTTCTTTTTTACATCTTACTTAAACAGCAAATTCAGCAGTTTTGATAAATGCAACTTTCTACCTTGAGTGACATCAATAAGACTACCTGTAGCGAGATAAGTCCAGTTTGAAAATTGAGCAAAATATGGTGGTATGAGTCTTGACAGGTATAACAATATGCGGAATTTAGCACTTGTGAGTTTGGCTGCATTTTTAGGTACTGCGGCTACTTTTGCAATATCCAAAGATGTTCTAGCTATAAACGCAACCCAAACTTTATTATCTCAACAAAATCCTTCACCTAATATTTCACCTTCTCCTTCACCTACTGTTAGTCCTCGTACTCCCCGTACTCCCCGTACTCCCCGCGGTCCTCGGTAATAGTAAATATGGGATCAATTATTAGGAATTATGAGGGAAGGCGGTAATTTAGCAGGGTCTTCCTTTTTTAGCGTAGGGAGCGAAATATTACTCTGCCTGGATTTTGTTCTTGATTAATTCGTGTGTATAATCGCAGACAAGTTAAGACTTCTCCTGGTGTACCTCCGCAGTCTAGTTGCAGGTCGTCTTTTGAATAAGCACAAATATCGGCATAAAGTCCTGATAATTGTCTAATTTTTACGTCATGACCTGCTTGCATAGCTTTATCAGCGATTTTTTTAAGCATCCGCCGTGATTCTTGTTGTAGTTTTCCCCACCAAGAATAACGTTCGGCTGGGGGAAGAAATACTAGGGAATGTATGGCTTCATCCATGTCAATCCAAGCACGTAAAGTTAAGATAGGATCAGTATTTTCCTCAATTTTTTGGGTACGTTGCAAGCGATCGCTTAATGCTTGAAGATAAAGATGAAGTTGTTCTGCTTGGGATTTTAAAGAAACAATATCAAAGCTAAATACACTTTTTAAAGCATGATGTAAATCAGGTTCTATTTCAAGAAATTTAGTATATAAAAGTAAAAAACCTGCAAATAAATGTAAATCTTCAGAGTTATATTTCTGGGCAATATCTGACTTTAAAAAGGCTTTTTTAGATAAACATAACCCTTTAGCTTGAACAGTACCATTTAACCCAGGATAAATAATTTCATCGCGCACAAAAGGCAAGTGGTAAAGATTGACATAATCTTCTGTAGCGCCTAATTTCTGCACAATTTCTAAAGCGCGTTTTCGCCAAGAGGTTGCTAAATCTTCTGGAACTCGTAACAATTTACGGTGAATTTCGTTCCATAAATCAGCATCATTTTCACTTTGCAGGGGTGAATCTCCTAAATAAAAGTTTAGTTCTAAGTCAGAATTAAAAGCTTCGCGTAATTCAGTTAATTTAGGTTCATTTGGTTGAGATTCATCAACAATTGCAATTTCTGGAACTGATGCAGGTTTTAAAAGTTGGTGAATTTCTTCTATCACCTGTTGACATAATTCATGTCCTGGGTCGTCTGGGTATTCTGTTTGGGCTTGATTTAAAGTTGCCTTTAGTCCATATAAACTAAACCGTAATACCTGGGCTATTTGTGAGTTTTCTGTTGCTAATAATTGCTGTAAATGCTGCTTCATGGCAAGAAGATATTTGAGAAGTCAGGAAAAAATTCAATAATTGACAATCGACAATTATATTTAATTTGAAGATAGAGTTTTGAAAAAAGGTATTTTTTTCTTTTTACCCTTCAAAGAAGAGGTTTTAAACCTTGAAAAAAATAATTATCAATTGTCAATTATCAATTATCAATTGATTTAATGGATGCCGCAGAATGGATCGCGTTCTTTATCAATTTCGTTGGGTTGTAATTCTAGTTCTGCACGATAAACACATCCTTCTTGTTGGAGACATTCTTGATTATTTGATGTCCAATAAGGTACTTCGCCGGCGTGCATCCTTAATATACCTTTGTTGTCGAGGGTGACATGATATTGACAGGGGTAATCTGTGGTGATATCTGGTTTGCTAAGTGCGCCGATGCGTATCCATTTTTTGCTGTTGGTTTCCCTATCTGTTTGATAAATATAAAAGGTGTGTTGACCATGTTGGGGAAAGGGAGGTAAGGGATTGCTAATTAATCCTTTTCCTGCTTCGTTTACGCCATCTTGTAAATAGTGGAATGTTTGCAAGGATTGATTTTGATTGTGATCAACTGCAAATACTAAATGATAGGCATCTGGTTGATCAACGGTTGCTGATTCTAATACATTAATGGCAATATCACCATCTTTTAAGTCTTGATGGGGTTGTTCAATGGCGATATTCCAATTTAATTGTCCATCAATAAATAAATCTGCTGGTTCTGAGTTTGCTAAGATGACGGAATTGAGGTTAATTCCCTGCACGTCTATTAAATAATGGGGATTACCTTGACAAAGTAAAACACTAAATTGTAATGTTTGATCTATTTCAAATTGCAGTTTAATTTTCTTGAGAAACTCTGGTTCTTCCATGTTTAGTTTCTCCATTAATGTTTTACCATCGAAGCTACCCCAGAGGCGTAATTCTCCATCTTCGTAGTCTTGACGATAGATGATGTTTGTTAGTTGGATACCTTGCCAATTTGTCCGCACTTTGGCGACGCTTTCCCAAGGTGCAATTTGATAAAGTTCTTGTCCAGCGTTGAAGATGGCTAACAAATCATTACTTTGGGTTTTACGTTTGAAGTTGCAAGGTAGATAATAAAATAGGTTTTTGACATCTATTTCTAGCTGGTTTGCACCTTTACGAAGTAGGTTTTTTGACTCTTCGGGATCAAATCTTAATCTTCTTAATTTTTCGGCGTAACAAGCACCAGCGGATGTGGCAAGTTTGGTAAATTCTAAAACAAATGTAATCCGTTCTGGGTTCCACACAAAATAGGGAGATTTGCTAAATTCTTGGTAGATTTGTTGTTGTACTAAATCTAAATTACAAGTTTTACCGGAGAGAATTAACCAATCTACTTTTTGTTTGTTGTCTGCATTTAAACGGCTTTCCATTAAACCTTTAGCAATACCAATGGCTTCTTTAATGGCGGAAGTTGCTGCGCGTTCAAATTGTTGACTGTCTATGGTTATGGAGATAGCATCAGGGATGATGATTTGGAATTTAACTGCGCTTTGGGCGAGTAGTTCACTAATTTGTTGTTCGGAAAGGGTGAAGGTTAATAGGGAACTATCTCCTGGTAATTTTTGCCCTAGTTTTAATTTCGCAGCTTCGGCATGATCCCACAGGGTGTAAAATGTTTGTAGGCGTTGGGGTGCTTGTTGCCAACGGGTTGGTAATACTTTTTCGGCTGTATCTAAAGCATCTTTAAAAGCGACATCACCTTCAGGATTTTCTTTGTCTACACATTTTAATAAACTCCCACTTTTAAATTTGCCATCTTCTAAAAAACGTTCGTTTAATTCTGAGTTGATTAAATCTTCTAGTTTGTCGCTTTCGATGTCACCATTGGTTATTGCTGTTAAGAGAAAATCGGCTATTGCCACTTTTAACAAGCGGAATATTCGCAAAGTAATTAACTCACCACCCAATTGCAAATGTCCAGAAGAACCTAATAATTTTGGAGTCAGTTTATAGTAACGTCCACCTAAACCTCTATCTTCATGGTCTGCAAAGTAGGGAGTTTTATCTTCTAATGTCAGTTCAATTAATGCTAAGTCTGTCGTTCCCCCACCAATATCTAGAACTAAAACATTTTGTGACCATTTATTTTTTTCTTGACGACAACGGGTTTTAAATGACTCAATGCCAATATTGAGATTTCCACCAAATTCTCGCCATAGAAAAAAGATAGCTACAGAAACCGCTTCATCGTAAGCAGTTTGCACATCATCTATTCCTAATTCTTCCACTAATGCCTTAATTTCTTTACGCACTACTGGAGGTGCAACTGTGGGATAGGTGACAACTCCTGTTAATAAATCTCCTTCCGAAAATCTTCTTCTGGCACGTTGACGATAATCTTCTGTTAATTCAATTAAATGCGCCCATGCTGCTTGAATTAATTGATTAACTTGAATGTTATTTTCTTCCTCATTTAAAATGACTGGGAAGGTACGATTTTGTCCAAAATAACGTTTAGGTGAGTGATGGAATCTGCTAATAATATCTTTAACAGAACTAATTGTACCTTGGGCAATGGCTTTTTTACGATTGTCCCTTGCTTCCCTACCCATCTGCAATTTTAAAGGTTCAATTTGCGATACTTCCATTTCACTAGGAATTTCTGTTTCCCGTCTGTTAATATCTAAAACTACAGGAATCAAATTTTGTGATTCTAAAGTGGGAACGCGGAAAACTTCATGATATATCTGATAAAGTTTTTTGCTAACAGCACGGCGAAATCTATCACTATTTCCTAAACATAATTCAATTTGGCGAATTGCTTCTAAAAATTGTTCTTTGTTATCCGTTTCAAACACTTCACTTAACTGTTCTGGTTCAATTTCTAAGTTTTTGCTAATATTAGCTATAAACTTTTCCCACTCATTTACACTTATATCTGGTAAAGCCGAAGCAGGAGGAGAACTTAACCATTCTGCTAACCGCTGACGTAATCTTAATTCTTGTTCTTTGGGTAAAATTTCCGCAATTGGTACTTCAATCGGGTCAAAAAGTGTAACTGTAGAGTTAGAAGTACCAAAATCGACAGCAAACCAACCAGGAAATCTTTTTTTTGGTTTTTCATTGAGTTTTTCACTCAATTGTTGACTTAATTTATTCAGATAGGTGTCTAATTCAAAAGGATTCATAGTTTTATTTGTTGTTGTTTCAAAATCAGGTGTAAACCAAAGATTACAGGAAACGCCCATATTTTTGCGAATAGATAATATAGGTTTTCCTGTCATATCAGAATCAAAATACTCGACAATTACCTGTAAATTACAGTTTACTGCTTCGGTTAACGGTTTCTCTAACTGAAAAGGATATTGACCTAATTGACATAGGTTAGAGATTTTCTTCGGTGTAGCGGAGTTAAAGTGTTTATATGTTTGTTGAATTTCTGCTGCTAATTCCTTTGGTGTTCCTACTACGCTACAAGTAATGCGAGAAATATAAGGAATATTGCTGTTAGTAGCCACAATTTGAATAGCAGGTAAATCCAAACCTTGATTTTCTTTAACCCGCAGTTGATATTTGGGTGGAAGACGAATTTCCACAGACATAATTTGCTAATTCGTAATATTTCCTATGGCTAACGCCACGCTACGCTATCGGAAACGCTTCGCGAACGTCATTCGTAATTCGTAATTGGTAGATGCGGAAAATAACCTATTCCCTATTCCCTGTTCCCTGTTCCCTTCTTCCGTTAAAAATACTCATAAATATCACTCTCATTAATTGATGCAATATCCGCAAGAATTTCTAACCAAGTGGGAATTGCTAACTCTGGGGTAGAATCTCCCGCAGCAATATATCTGAGAAGTTCTTCTTTTTTAGATAAGTTTTGCAAACTGGGAATAATTTGATCTAAAATTCCTTCTAGTTCTGCATTCACTTGTTGATTAACTTCGCTGACATATTGAACGAGATGCAAACTAGCACTAGCGGTAATTTCATCACGCAACCTTAATACAAAGAGTTGATGATTTGCAGCACGGGATGAAGTTTGATTTCTTTCAGGAGACCAATCAAATATTTGTCCTATACTGTGTTTTTCGTCCCGTCGCGCTAGGGGAAACATGATGTCTGGAGAGATAGATTTATCTTGATTATTGATTTCTCCGATAATCGCTTCTTTCCATTGGTTTGGATCACATCCCAATAGAAGTTTATAAAATAAATCTGCGGCTTCAACTCCAAATTTATTTTCAATAAATTCTTCCAGTTCAGGATTGAGAATTGCCTGTAATTTTTCCCGTTCTAGAACTACTTGATGTGCCAATTTATTTAACAAGTCTACCACGGCTTGACGAATGCGATCGCTCGCAAAATCTTCCAGTTCTTTAACAGTCTTTTCAAACTCTGGATAAAAATCATCACTCTTGGTCGGTAAGGAATTATTAACTCTATTACCACGGTCAAATAATTTCCCGGCTGCACCTTTAGATTCTGCTAAGGCAATTGTCCCATTTTGACATTTATTAAACAATAAAGTCCACTGACTCCAATTGAGAATTCTATAGGTCAATTCATCTTTGATGACATCACTAACAACCACTCCCCGTCTATCTTTAAGTGGTTCTTTACCCAGGTTTTTTTGAAAGTTTCGGTAGGTTTTATCTAAACTTTCAATTGCTAAACGTAAATCAATTAAAGCGGGAATATCGGCTGTGGGTATACCTTGTTCGTGAATTTCGGCGATAATATCTTTGAGTTGTTCTTGTTGTTGATGGACAACATCCGCCGCCCTGCGGGTATCTTCATATAATTGTTTTAAACCGTGAGTAGTAACATGATTTTGAATCAGTTCCCGTAGTTTACTAACTCCTCCATCTTGGGCAAAATAACTTAACTGTCTACCTAGAGAATTACGGGGTTCATTGGTTAATAATTTTTCGCTTAATTTACCCCATTTTTCTTGTAATTTTTTGGAACGTTCTAGATAATCAGGATAATCTAAATTAGCTAAAAATTCTTCTGACCCGGCTTTCACTTTTGTCGAACGTTTGGCTAATTCTGCTAACCCTAATAGTGGGGATAATAAAACGATGCGGTCTTTTTGGGTAGTAAAAGCTTCTGCACCATCAATAATAGTTTGTAAAACTTTTAGCTTCTGAAAAACTACATCTGTTTGTAAAGGTTGGGCGTTAGGATGATATTCAATTAAAAAATCTAAGATTCTTTCCCCACCTTCACTATCTAAAGGTAATTGGTCAAACCGTCCCACACCGACGAGAATTAAATCTTTTAAATCCTGTCCTGGGCGTTGTTGCTGCATCATGGTAAAAATTTTGTTGGCGCGATCGCTTCCCGGTGATTTACCATTTAATAAAACTAAAATTGTCTGTACCTGCGCCAATTCTCGCAATGATAAAAATGTATCTCTCGCACCTGAATTAGCTGCACCTAAACCGGGAAAATCTAATAATACAAATTCTTCCGCACCAGTCAAATCCCAAATTTCTCTGGATATCTTGACTTCAATATCAACCCGGCGAATTAAAGGAAAACTATTTTGTAATAATTGAGTTTGTAGAACTTGGGGCGCACTAGGTAAGCGAATATGTGCAGGTGGTATATCCTCAAATCTCAATGTTTGAATCGCCATTGCCATTTCGGTGAGTTGTAACCCTTCCTGGGCTGTAGCTGCATCAATGTGATAATGCTTACTACACAAAGCTTCACCATAAGCTTGATAAGCCCGCAAAAATAATATTAACTCCCGCAATAAATAGCGTAATTCCAAATTATTAGAACTCTTCCAAGCTTCCTCACACCAGTGAGAAATATCTTTACCGGTTTTAATTTTAGAAACTTGTAAAGGTGGTAAACCAGCAGCCACAGCACGACGGTTTGCTTCTCCTAACATGAAATGTAAACACTCATTCACACCTTCATGGGATAAATACTCAACGGTGTAATTATCTATTTGGGTAGTAGCAAATTCATCTTGTGGTTTAATATGAATTGCTGTGACATTTCCCGTAGTGGGATTTTCGCTGACTGGTAAAGCATCAGCATAACCAATTAAACTACCTAGCAGCAAACTTTTACCGCTGCTAAATTCACCCATCACACCAATTTTCACAGGTGAAGTGGCCAGTTCTACAGTCTTCTGTGCAGCTTCTCGCAAACGCATTAGACAGTCATCCAGGCTAGTAGGAACCCAATCTTCTTGTTGGGAGGGGCGTTGGGGTACAGAGTCAATTTTGCGGAGGATAAACTCACCGTACTCTTTAAACCTGGTTAGTTTGTCTGGTTCCATTAGTCGTTTCTGTCTAAGTTCATTTTCTGTGTGGGTTATAGCACAAAAAATGAAAACCTCCACTTTTGATGCAACGAAGGGAAGGGTGTAAGGGTGTAGGGGTGTAGGGGAAGAAAAGGGTGTAAGGGTGTAAGGGTGTAGGGGTGTAGGGGGAGAAAAGGGTGTAAGGGTGTAAGGGTGTAGGGGTGTAGGGGTTTAGCAATGCTTGATGGTGTCAACTTAACGTAAAACCAATAACCCGACTGGGAATGAATTCCCAGTCTAATAACAGAAGTCATCTAAAGATGACTAAAAATACCCAAAAATCTATAGTTTACTAAAGTAAACTCTGACTATTAGCCATGAAATATGGCTTACGCCACGCTACGCTATCATTTCATGGCGGGTGTGGAAGCCAACAAATAAGACATTTTTCGCTTAATTTGACACCATTAAGCTTTTGCTTTACTCCTACAAATTTTCCTTTGATTTTAGTCATCTTTAGATGACTTTTGTTATTAGCAAGGAAATTCATTTCCTTGTGGGTTATCGGTTTTACATGAATTCCCCTTGCGGGGAAGTTGGTTTGTAAAGTGAATGATGTTTTTAATTCTGCTCGGGAGGCTGCAGTTTCCATCCCCTTGCGGGGAAGTTGGTTTGTAAAGAGTTCACCTCTGGAAGCCTTACAGAGTAAGGGTTTCAGACCCCCATTTCGACACCACATTTTTTATTCTCAATAAGTGCCAAAAAATTCTCAATAAATAAGGCATCGTAAAACCGGAAACGCTGATCCTGTAAGCAATCGACACCAGTCAACGAAATTATGCGGTTTTCAAGGTTCGGGCTAGTGGTGTCGAAATATTTTTACCACTTTTGTTAGTGTGACCTATCTAACCTAAATTTTCAAAGGTTACTTATAATTTCTTAAAAATTTGCTTCCTCTATCGATCAATTTTCCATTGATAAAATCCCAGTTTTCATCCTGTTCATCCTTAAATCCTGGAAATCTTGATTCTGACAGTTCCCTACTTAATCAACAAACCACCTAAAATGAGAGCGATCGCACTTTCTGTATGTTTCTCCACCATCTCTGAACTCAAGCGATCTATCTCTGGTGTCAAATGTTTCCAGTTTTCTTGAACTACAAAATAAAAAATACACACACTAATAATATGAGTTAAGGTCAAAAATGGATCTACAGGCCGGAAATATCCCTCATTTATCCCCCTTTCTAAAACCTTCAATAGTGGTGCATATAAATTCATGGGGTTAATTTGCTTGAAATACAAACCCTGATTTTGACTCGCTTCCTGAAACCACAACATTTGACGATGGGGATAAGCGACTTCATAGGCGATCGCACTGCGAATAATTTGCTTTAATGCTTCCTGGGGATGTAACTTTTCTAATTCTAGTTGATTTACTACTGACAATGCTTCATTGATCGGACGCTGCAAAACCGCTTTATACAAACCTTCTTTATTCTCAAAATAATAGTGAATCATCGCTGTGGTAATTTTCGCACGATCTGCGATCGCACTCAACCGCGCCCCCTTTAACCCATCTTTAGCAAATTCAATCTCCGCTGCATCCAAAATTTGCTGCTGCGTCACCTCTGCATCCCGCACCTGACGCACCAATTTAGTACCTCCCCTATTTTTCACAGATTTAACCACCGCTTTATTATCTATACATTGCTTGTACATCGTAACAATAGTTGACAGCAATCTGACCTATTGTTAAACTAATTAAAAAATTAGTTAATTAAATAAAAGGTTGTTTATGACTATGTTACAAGGCGCACCCTGGTTATTAGCTCATCGTTCCATGCTGCAACCAAATCAGCCTTTTAAAATTTCCCTGTATGGTCAAGATTACGTAATATGGCAAGATAAAACAGGTAAAATTAGTTGCTTGCCTAACGCCTGTCCCCATTTAGGTGCAATGCTTTCAGAAGGTTGGTGTGTGACGAAAGCAGATGGTAGTAGTACCGTAGTTTGTCCATTTCATGCTTTAGAATTTGACAGCAACGGTTGTACAGTTTTACCAAACAGCAATAAACAAACAAAACCTTTACTTCAACCATTAGAGGTAATTATTCAAGGTGATTTTATCTGGACTTATGGTGGATATGAAGCGAAAATTCCTATCCCGACAATTTTAAACGATTTTGCCGCCGAATATGAATTTATCGGACATTCAAAAAACTTTAGCGTCAAAACTGAACTCCTAACCATGCTATTAAATATGCATGACTACGACCATCAAAATGGTACACATCGACCCTTATTTGAAATTGAAAAAGTAGACTTTAAAGAATTTATTGATAACGGATATCACTCCCATGCTTACTTTGATTTAATTAGAAAGCAACCTAAATTAAATGATTTGCTGAAAAATCCGGGACTGATAGCCATACCAAACACAATTAACGCCCATTTAGAAAATTTCTTTCCTTGCTTGGTAATCGTGCATGGTGAAAGTCCTGTGGCGAGTGTGAAACAAATTCATTTCTTTGTTCCCGAATCAGAAACCCATACCCGCACCTATGTGTTAGTTTTTGGAAAAGCTAAAAATCCCATTGCCCATTTAATCAAGAAAAATTTTGTCCGTTTAGCAGAAGTAATTGTTGAACAAGATGTGGATGTTTTGGGTAAACTTTATTCCAACATTCCTCAACATATCAAATTAAATAACGAAATTGGTATGGATTGGGTAAAACGCAATTTTAAAAATTTTCCCATGACTGTTGAAAATCAGACAGCAATAAATAAGCCAGAAAAGGGAGTTTTCACCAGAAATATCAAATGACATCTCCAATAATATGGACAGTTGTAAAGTAAAGTAGACATAAAAATTATCCTCTTACACGAATATAAACCCAATTTTGCTTGACGGAAGATTACCTTCCCTGTGGTACGCTATCTGCTTTAGATAGTGTCGAGGTACAGAAAATGTCTAAACTGCGGGTGGGGTTGCTGTTTGGTGGACGTTCTGGAGAACATGAGGTGTCAATAGTTTCTGCAAGGGCGATCGCAACTGCCTTAAGTGCAGAAGAAAATAGTCATAAATACGAAATTCTCCCCTTCTACATCCAAAAAGATGGTGTTTGGCAAGCCGGAGAAATAGCACAACAAGTTTTAGCATCAGGTGTAGCTAGAGAAAATCCTGCCGTAACCCCTAATTTATGGCAATTTCCACCCCAAGCAGCAGAAATTGATCTGTGGTTTCCCATTCTCCACGGACCCAACGGAGAAGATGGTACAATCCAAGGCTTACTGACTTTAATGCAAGTTCCTTTTGTCGGTTCTGGGGTGTTAGGTTCAGCCGCCGGCATGGATAAAATTGCCATGAAAACCGCTTTTGCCCAAGCCGGACTACCCCAAGTAAAATATAAGGCATTAACGAGGGCGCAAGTTTGGTCAAATCCCTGTGTATTTCCTAAATTATGTGATGAAATAGAAGCCACATTAGGCTATCCCTGTTTTGTCAAACCTGCTAACCTCGGTTCATCGGTGGGAATTGCCAAAGTGCGATCGCCAAAAGAATTAGAAGCAGCTTTAGATAATGCCGCAACCTATGACAGACGCATCATTGTGGAAGCGGGAGTTGTTGCTAGAGAAGTAGAATGTGCAGTGTTAGGCAACGATAACCCCAAAGCCTCAGTCGTTGGTGAAATTACCTTTGATAGCGATTTTTACGATTACGAAACTAAATATACCCAAGGTAAAGCTGATTTATTTATTCCTGCACGTCTCCCAGAGTCAGTGATTCAACAAATTCAAGAAATGGCACTCAAAGCCTTTGCTGCTGTTGATGCTGCTGGTTTAGCACGGGTAGACTTTTTCTATGTAGAAGCTACCGGAGAAATTTTGATTAACGAAATTAATACCTTACCAGGGTTTACATCTACAAGTATGTATCCTCAACTTTGGGCAAATACTGGTATTGCTTTTCCTCAATTAGTAGATCAATTGATTCAACTAGCAATGGAAAGACATAAAACTTCTAAATTAGAAGATTCAGTAAATTAATTTGCCGACAATTGGTAGAAATTAGCCTCAAACCTGATTTTTTGTAAAGGTTAGATAAAAAAACGCTATTTTTGCCAAAAAGCTACTTTCAGCTTCCATCTTCCTACTGATAGCTAACACTTGTGTCTTCTAGTACAATAGTTTACTAGAGGATGCAAGCGAAAATCAGTTATGGACAATCACAATGTCAAGCCTGAACCACAGGAAGTAACAAAAACCAGTCCAGAGGAATCAAAAAACATATCTTCATCTATATCTTCATCTCAGAACCTGTTGGTAAAACATCCTTGGTTATGGTTCGTGGGTTTGTTAGGAATTCCTTTGCTAGTCACCATCTTTGGCTATTACCAACTAATTTATGTCGGTTATACACCACAAATAGAACCAGAAAAACCAGCAAAAGTAGTCAGAGAGAAAATAAACACAACACCGTCTAATCTCAACAATCCTACACCATTGTGGTTAATGTTAGCGATCGCTCTCACCTGTGCGTCTGGTTGCTGGGTTATTTATCGCTTACTCAAACTTCCTCAACGGGTTTGAATAGGGTGTAGGGGTGATGGGGTAAATGTCCGAAACTGAGTGATAACAAGTATTTCACTCTTGCCTTTTGCCCTTTGCTATAACTGACAACTAACAACTGATTAAAAAGTGCCAACTTGGCAACCAATCCATAAAACAGCAAGTTAAATTAATGAAAGATAAACGACTTAAAGGGTGTTGTTATCAGGGTCTACTACATGAATAATTTAGTCGAAAAAAATGATTTTAACAAAATTTTTAATCGACATATAAAGGAATATACGAACAATTTTCTGAACCATTAGTTCAGCAAAAAATAATAATCAGGTTTCACATTTGCTGCAATAGGAATATGAACAGCATATAGGCACTGTCGTTGACGTACAATTTAGCCCCCCCCTAAATAACGGGCAGTGTCTATAACATATTCCTGAACGCCCCAGCAGCAAATGTAGAGTGGGAGATTAAAGGCGCTTGGTATGCTTTCTCCCACTCTTCTTTTATCCATGGAAAATTGACAATTGACAATGGAAAATTGACAATTGACAATTGACAATTGGTTAATTTGGTTTAATACCGTTTCTTTTTCAAGAGAAAGAGCCAAAAAAACCTTTTCTTACTTTCAATATTCTACCCTTTAGGGAGATGTAATTGTCAATTGTTGAAAAAGCTATCAGCAGTCAGCAGTAAGCTAAATTAAAGTTTCAAAAGAAATTTATATCTTGCAAAAATTTAATAATCTCTGCATTCACCATTTTATAAGCGCCTATTGAGGCATCATGATAACAGTTATGCAAAATTTGAAAACGAGAATTAGGCAGATGTTGATGTAGTTTCTCACCATGACTAACAGGAAACCAACTATCTTGATCACCCCATAAAATTAAAGTTGGACATTCAATAGCACTGAGATTATTTTGAATTGTCGTCAGTATATTTGGTTTTTTTGCTTGTAAATTTTCAATTTCCCTAATTGCTATTTGTAATTCCTCAGCGACTTTCACTATAGTTCCCGGAATTTCAATAAACGGATAAGCTATCCAATACACATCTTCCTCTGTGAGAATAGAAGGATCAAATAACACTCTTCTTCTTTCTATAGCCATTACTTCTCTAACTATAGGTGCAAACAAATACGCTAAACGTAAAAAATCAATTGTGTGGATAATTTCTAATGGTGTTTGTGCCAATAATCCCATCGCCCAATGAGGTAACTTTTCAGGGAAAATAGGCGCGTTCATGACTACTAAACACCCAATTAATTGAGGAGATTTTTCAGCTAAGGCTAAAGAAACTAAAGCACCTAAAGATTCTGCAACAACTATTGGTGGTTCGTCACATAAAGCTGTAATAATTCGTTCCAATTCAATTACTTGATGACCATTTTCTTCTCGTCTTGAAAGAGGTTTTTCAGAAAAACCATAGCCTTTAGCATCAAAACAAATTACCCGAAAATATTTAGATAATGGTTCAATACTATGCCGCCAATTATAACTCCAATTGCCCAAACCATGTAATAAAATCAGCGGCTTACCTGTACCTTTTTCGCCATAGGCAATCTGTACAGGATAACCATTAGCATCGGTAATAATCAGATTTTGCCGCCCTTTGGGAAAGTTAATTTGCCACCAATCTTTCATATAAATAGGGAATAGGGAATAGGGAATAGGGAATAGGGAATAGGGAATAGAAATTATGGTTTAATTAAACATTAATTCATTTAACTACCAGTTAAAGCTTTCCATATCATTCCTATAACTATTACGGGTAATGCTATTAAGACTATAGCAAGTAATAATAATCCACAGAAGAGAAGGATAATAAATCCCTTATCAGCTTCCTTTTTTGCCCCAGGAGATTGTAAATAATCTTCCAATAATTTCAGGTTATAATTATTTGCTCTCCAGGCAAAATCAAACAATTCTCCCAACATGGGGATAGCACCTACTAAGGCATCAACAATAATATTTACTATCATTCTGCCTAAAGTCGCTCTAGATACACCCAACCTTGCAGATTCAATAATAATGTAGATAGAAAATATCAATCCTAAAACATCACCCCCAACAGGTATTAATCCCAAAATCGGATCTAAACCAATACCTACTGAAGTTCCGGGAATTGTCACGGCATTATCTAAAACTCTACTAATTTGACGTAGACGTTTTAATGTGGGTGCATAACCATCAGTTTCTATGTAAATTTTATTAGGAGAATTAGACATTGTTTATAATTCGTAATTCGTAATAGAGCCTCCGGCACGCTACGCGAACGTAATTCGTAATTGGGGTAAGCTGTTACGCAGCTAAATTTTATCATCCTAAAATAGTTAAGTCTTGTGGTGCGGGCATCTTGCCCGCCAGACTTATACAAATTAAATGCACCGCCGCTTATTAAGCTACCCACATTCTCTGTTCCTTATTCCCTCTTCTTTATTTTCTGTCACCTGTCACCTGTTACCTGTCACCGATTTTTGCTCATAGATTCACCAACAATAACATTTAATTGGTTGCCGACAAGAAGAACAAAGGCGCTCATCCATAACCACAACATTAATACTATAAAAGTTCCCACTGTACCGTAAACTTTATTATAATTTCCAAAGTTAGTGACATAAAGACGAAATAAAGAGGAGACTAGCGCCCAAAATATAGCTGCTAAAACAGCACCTGGCATTAATGGTGTACCTGGTTTCCACACACTCGGTCCATAGCGATATATTAAACTAAATGTGGCAGCAACAATAAGCAATGCTAAAGGCCAAAGAAACAGTTTCCACAGTGGTAATAAGAATGCTAAATGAGGATTTTTACCTACAAGTATTCCCAAAAGTAAATCACTGATGAAGACTATAAAAGAAGCCAACACTAAAAGTAATATAGTACCAATTGTTAAGCACAGAGAAATGAGTTTGGCTTGCCAAAATGGTCGCGTATTTTCTGGAGAAATTTGTTCTATTTGATCAAAAGCAGTCATAGCCGTACTGACTGCACCAGAAGCTGTCCAAATAGCAATACCAAAACTAACAGAAAATAATCCTCTATTTTTAGACTCAGCAATTTCTTTAGTAGCAAACTCACTAATTAAATGCCAAGCTTCTTGAGGTACAATTCGACTCAGTTGTACGGTAACTTGAATAAAAGTGTTTTGCAAAGATTCTGCTACTAAGCCAATAGCTGTTAACACGGCAAGAATCGCCGGAAATAGCGATAACATAGCATTAAAGGCAATTTCTGCTGCCAGTCCTAAAAGTCTTCTTTCCAGAGTTCTGGCAAATGTTTTTTTCAGTGTACGCCAATTCAGATGACGAAAAAACCTGATAGAACGAGGTTTGGGCATATATAGTTAGGTGACAGGTGACAGTATGAAAAGTCTTTGAGTATCTGTTTTATCATCAGTTGATGTTTTAAACACCTTGGCAATTGCCAGATATCAAAATTCAAAATTTAGATATTTTTATCTTTTTATACGGTAAAATTTTTCACTAGAAAACAGAAGTATTTAATACCTATTACATTTAACTAAACTCATGACTGACAATATTGATAAAACAGCCTATTTAACACAACAGTGGTTAGCCGAAATTCAAACCCTCAAACAGCAGATGGCTGAACTGCAACAAAAACGGGATGAAGCTTGGGAAAGTTCACAAAAATGGCGACAACTCTATAATACCGAATCAGAACAACGTCGTGCAGAAGCCAAGATGCACCAACAGGCGATCGCATCTCTCAAAGCTGAACTGCAAAAAATTCAAGGTATAAACGCTGAGACCATTGCTGAAACTACCACAACAGCAATTGAGTCAGAACTATCACAACTGACCTCTGAGGAGGAATTGAAAGCTAAACTTATCACTGTAACTCAAGAACGCGATCGCCTCATTCAAGCTTTGAAAACAGAACAAGAAAATCATGAACAAACCCGCAATAACCTGACCACAGCTTTAGGTGATGCTATTGACAGTTTGGCGAGTTTGAAAGCTGGGAAGAAGGATGAACAAGTAGAAGGTAAGCAGTGAAAAGTTATCAGTATATATAGTCAAATATCACTCATTTGCTGCTTTCAAAACCAAGGTGAAGTATCGCTAACAACGATCATAGCCAGCCTTTCGCACGTAGATGTTGGATATCTTCCTGTAACTCAGCCACATCATAGTGAATGCATATCCCGCGTTCTGAAAGTAGTTTTTGCAACTTAATCTGATTCATGCCTATGATTTCACTAGCTTTACCTAAGCTAATTTTTTCTTGCTGGAACAGCATAATTACGATTTCCAGCAACAGTTGATTTTCTGATAAACCACTTGCTTTGACGACTTCATCGGAAATGACTAAACTCATAACTGCGTTTGTAAAATATTTCCTGAATTTTAACAATTATATTTACCTATATTCTAATCTATTTCCACCTGTTTAACAACTTCCAACGGTAACTCTAGCACTTCTGCAATTTGCTCGTCAGTTAAACCCAAATACCTTAATTTATCAATTCTTTCTATTTGAGTTTTATTCTTTTTACGCTGCTGTATTTTAGAATTATTAGAATGATTTTTATCTGATTTATTTTTAGGTTGTTTAGAACCAATATTGATACAGCCAACTATATTTTGATTAATACTTTTATCGCCTAAAAAAAGATTTACATTTCCCTGTCGTTCCAGAACAGATTTAAGATTTCGTTTATCAACAGGTTCATCAAAAATATCAGATAACAATTGTAAAAGTTCGTAACCTACATCCTTTGCATGACCGGCGCTACAACCACAAGATTCGGCTATTTCAGCATACTTTTGATGTTTTAGTGATCCTTCAATAATTGCGAGTTGTAGGTCATTCGGATGCTGGCCTGTGTTGAGATAAGCTGCCTCGTCTACAAGTTGTAGTAGTTCCTGAACCTTCATATTAAGGAATGTAAAGCTACATAATTAAGTTTAGCAGACTTTATCCGTATTTATCAGCTTTTTTCCGCCTTGTTTTGTAGATTTTATTGCGATCCGCTTTTTTCCGCTTTTCAGGGTTGGGTGTGTGGTGTAGGGTGGGTAAAAATAAACACGGGTTTGAATTTGGGTAAATCTATCAAAAACAAGAGATAAATATGAGCAAGTCTACTTTTTCTCGGAAGTGGATCATCAACATAGTAGCATTTTTATTAGACTTAATATTTTCTGTGGGTTTGGGATATATTTTTATATACTCTAATTCGGGGATTCCAGTAAATGTCGCTGAAAGTCCCAAAGGAGAGAATGATAAGAAAGCCGGACAAGTGATCACAGCAGTTCAATCACAATCTATCAAAGATAATGGTGTAAGAATAAATTTTCCTCAATTCAATACAAAACAAGATGCTACAACTCAACAACAAAAATCTCAAAAGACTACTTCTATTGTAGCAGCTACTTTTGGCGATCAAATTAGATTGATAGATTTTTTCGTGACAGGCATTAATGAAAAACCTGAATTAAGCTTTAAATCAACAGCACGGGGTATGGTTTTTATCAATCCCCTATTTGCTGGATTACCTTTTGAAAAAAGAGTAAATATTTTTCAGGCTATTGAAAAAGATAGCAAATTTCAAGATTTAGTTAAAGCTGTAGCTGCTTCCAGTTCTCTTTTAGATGATGAGGTAATTAATTTATCTACTGATATCGCTATCAATATTGCTAAGGATAATAACTTATTTTTATCTAGCCAAAAAACCAGCTATTTACCTAATATAACTAATCCTGAAATTACTCAAGGTACAAATATTTTTGATCATGGCCAAAAGAAAAATCCTTGGCAAGTAGTATCGAATTGGTTCATACCTGCCGTACAAGCTCAGTCTAACGAACTACAAAAATCAAGACTGGAATATACGTTAACTCAACAATTCCCTAAAGATAAATTATTTTTTGATGTGATTCCTGCGGATAAACTTGATTATCCAATTTGGCATGGTATGAAACTAGATGCGAGTGATGGTACAGTTAAAATTGTAGGAACTTCTCCAATGGTACAGCAGGTAATAGTAGTTCCAAAAGATAAACGAAAGCCTTATCAATATCTACTAGATGATGATAGTGGTGCAAAAAAATCAGATGGTGATGTAGTAGCTGAAGCATTACTTAAACCAGCAGATTTAGGAATATGGGATGGTAGTGTAATTAAAACTGTTACAGGAGGTAATCAGATTGAACAAGTTTTAACACCCAAAAATGGTGGTAATTGGCAACCAGGTAAATATAGTGTTTTAATATCAGCAGGATCTGAACTAGGTAACAGGAATATAAACGGAGGTGAACAATCTTTTAGTGCGATGGATCTTAACTTAGCTACATTAGCTATAGATATTATTGGTTTAGTTGTTAGTAATGATGACGAAAAATCAAAGACAGACAATATAGACAAGATAATTACGGTGACAGATATAATGAAAGTGGCTTCATTATTTATAGATTGTGGCAAGAACTTATCTTTAGAGTTTTCCTCAAAAGATAAAGATGGATATTCAATTATGAACACTCTCCTTTCATGTGTTGGTAATCCTGAAAAGTTAATAAAAGTGGGTGAAATCTTAGGATTAAAGATACAGGAAGATGAGGTGGAAAGTGCATTAAAAATATTTGAATTTGAAGGCGAAGTGTTAGAAAAAACAGCTAAAAGGATAGTCAAAGTAATTAAAGCAATTAATGTAGCTGACAAAGGAATTGCACTCAGTCGAATTTTCTGGCTTGGTCAATATTTAAATAGAGAGATAGAGGAAGGACTGTATATAGGGGAATTTTCTGTGGTTGAAAAGCCCTACATAACTATCTCAGGACAATTAGATGCTGCTCAAATTGATGTAGAATGTCGTACAGATGGTAAAAAAGGAGGAGGGAGTGAAAAATATCAAGCTCTTGACGTTATTATCGAAAAAGAATGTTGGGGAGATGAGAAGATTGGCCTTTTTCCCCATTTTAGTTTTAGAATAACTAATTATTCTAAAAATGCTATTGAAGTCAAAATTGATGAGCCAAGCCATTTACCAGATTTATTATATCCAGATGAATACCGAAACTATCAAACCAGCGAATTTGAGAGTGCCAAGAATAGACAAGACATAATTTATGCGAAGAGAGTGTCTGGGCGGCAACATATCAAGGTTTATCTGAAAAGCTACTCTCCTTATAATCTTGCTCACGAATTTACAATAGCTTGTGACAGAGTGGCAGAAATATGGGGCTTGTATATTAGAACTGAATGTGTCCCACCAGGATTGCGTGCTACATATCAGAATAACACTCGCCATACTATCAGCCTTGGTTTTGTTGGTTCAAGCGACCCTCCTATTGTACTAAGAGGAAAAAGACCAGAAGATTTACGTGATGGAGGTAGTGGTACTTTAGAATCATCATCAACTAAGGTTAATATCTCACTTGTTTCTAACCCCTAAAAACCACGAATGATGTGTTAGTAATTGTAGGGTATGTTAGCCACGCTAGGTAATCCATAAGTACAATGAAATAATGTTCTGTAACCTACCATTAACTACTGATGGTGGGTTACGCTGCCGCTAACCGAACCCACAGTTATCTCTTACAATCAAAAATATTACAAAAGTAAATTATCTGATCCTAGCAAATCTAATCTGAGTTTCAGTAACTACAACAAAACTATCTACTAATTGTTCAATATACTGCTGCAATACCTGTTGTAAAACGTAGATTTTATTGGCAGAACGTTCATTTTCTAAACGCAGCAGAATCACACCCCGATGTGGAAACTGATCCCGATAAACCTTATCGCCAAAATCCTTATCGCTAGTAATCAAAATCCAATTTTCATCAAAAGCTTTTTGAATAATGATGTCATCATCTATTCCCCGTGCTTGTTCATAAACTGAGAAAACTTCATGACCTTTTTCACGTAACCAACGAGCGACAGTTACACCTGTATTTTCATCTACTAAAAATCGCATCTAGGCAATCTCCGCAGTTAAAGGCATAAAACTTGTACTTTCTAGGGAGCGAGATGCAAATAATAAACAAGCTCGAATATCAGCTTCTAATAAACCTTCGTATTCTTCTATAATTTCTGATACTGTCGCGCCGTGTGCAAGGAGATTAAGTATATATTCAACAGTCAATCGTGTACCTTTAATAGTAGGTTTTCCCACCATTACTTTTGGATTTATCGTAATACGGTTGAGCAGTTCTTGTTCTATCATATTTTTTCAATTTGTGAATCAATCAACAATGAGCTTATGTTATCATATTTTCTCGAAGATTTAAAAAGTGCTGATTTAGTTGCAATACTGTTCGGTTAAGGATTTTGGTAGGTTGGGTTGAACAAAGTAAAACCCAACAAATGGTTGTAAATGTTGTGTTTCCTTCCTCAACCCAACCTACGTGATTTCGTTGTTTTGAGCTTAACCGAAAAGTATTGGATTTAGTTGGTATTTCATTAAATCCTCAAACCCTGGGATTACGTCTAGATTTTACCTTCGGTCTTGAAGCTGATGATGTCGCTATTGAACTTTACCACATTATTCACCTGGTTTTTTCTCAACCTCTAAATACAGAAGATGAGGATATTTGTTTTTGGGTAGGAGAAGTTGAACTCAAAAAAATTGAAGATGATATTCAGGAATATTTATCTAAATCTTATCCATTTGTCAATCAAAATGAATTAGGTAAGACCAATTTACAATCACTAATTTATTTTCACTTGCAAGGTGATATTTGTTTAGAGGTCGTTTGTAAAAATTATAAAACTTTTCAACAAGTAAGAAATTAATTTTCACAAAACTGCTTACTCAAAACTAACACCGCGATAAATTTCCTTAATCGGTAATTCCACATTCAAAGACTCTAAAAAAATAGACTTATCCAAATCATTAAAATCACTCAATAACCAACCTTGCTCTTGCTTACTATATTTTTCTATAAAAACTTCATCCTGTTCTACTAATA
Organism: Sphaerospermopsis aphanizomenoides BCCUSP55; assembly: GCF_001586785.1. GTDB lineage: Bacteria > Cyanobacteriota > Cyanobacteriia > Cyanobacteriales > Nostocaceae > Sphaerospermopsis_A > Sphaerospermopsis_A aphanizomenoides_A. The sequence continues at coordinate 11,132 of NZ_LUFH02000052.1, read as the reverse complement.
AATATTCACAAAAACTAGGAATGGAACGATACATCCTAAACTTACTTTGGCGGTCATAATCTGCTGTTGATGGAGATAATACTTCCACAATTAAGATAGGATTTAAAACTTCATCATTGCGATTATCATTTAGTTGTGGTTCACCATTAAAAACCATCACATCAGGATATACTCCGCGTTTATGTTGAGGAATCCATAACCGTAAATCGCTGTTAATTGGTTCAAATTGAGTATCGCGGAGGAGAAACTTCAGAAAAGCAAAAATATTGCCACCGATACGGCTATGATTTAGTGATCCTCCAGGCATGGGTACAATTTCTCCATCATGATATTCGTTACGTCCTTCCGCTTTTTCTTCAATAGCTCGATATTCATCTAAACTATAACGACGCTCAACGGTGGTAATCATCATGTTTTTACCAATTGCATTGAAGTGATAATGATTATAGCAAAATTAATATTTATGTTAATGATAAGTGCCTGTCCAAAAATAATTAGGCTTGGCTAAAAGATAATTTCCACTTGTGAGAATAGATTTAAACTTACGCAACCGATATATTAGTAGGGTGCATCAAATAGATTTTTCATATCTGACGCACCCTACAAAAAATATTTAATTCGACACTGATAATTGATTTAAAATCCCATTGCTTCAGCAACAGCTTTCAATTCTGCGGGAATACCCTGTTTAAAGTGAGAATGACTGTGTTTAATTGCGGTATCTGGATCTTTCAAACCATTACCAGTTAAAACACAAACCACAGTTGCACCTGTAGGAACTTGGTCTTTTACCTTTAACAACCCAGCTACAGAAGCCGCACTCGCAGGTTCACAGAAAATCCCTTCTGATGACGCTAACAACCGATAAGCATCCAGAATTTCCTCATCTGTGACAGCATTAAAACTGCCTTGACTAGCAGTTTGAGCAGCGATCGCTTTATCCCAACTCGCAGGATTACCAATTCTAATCGCCGTCGCTATAGTTTCCGGATGTAGCACCGGTTGACCATTTACCAAAGGTGCAGCACCAGCAGCTTGGAAACCCATCATTTTCGGCAAGCGATCGCACTTCCCATCTTGATGATATTGACAAAAACCCATCCAATATGCTGTGATATTCCCCGCATTGCCCACAGGAATACACAACCAGTCAGGGGCATTACCCAACGCATCCACCACTTCAAAAGCACCAGTTTTCTGCCCTTCCAAGCGGTAAGGATTGACAGAATTTACCAAAGTGATGGGATAATGATCTGCCATTTCCCGGACAATTTCTAAAGCCCGGTCAAAATTACCCTTAATAGCTAATACTTCAGCCCCATACAGTAAGGCCTGTGCTAACTTACCTAAAGCCACATAGCCATCGGGAATTAACACAAAGGCATTCATCCCCCCACGCCGCGCGTAAGCAGCAGCAGCAGCGGAAGTATTTCCTGTACTAGCGCAAATTACTGCCTTAGCCCCGGCTTCCTTGGCCTTGGTAATAGCCATCGTCATACCCCGGTCTTTAAAACTGCCGGTGGGGTTAAGACCATCATATTTAACAAATACCTTTACTTGTCTGCCAATGCGTTCTGCGATCGCTGGCACTGGAATTAAAGGTGTGTTACCTTCCAAAAGAGTAACAACTGGGGTACTTTCGCTGACAGGCAAGTATTCACGATAGGCTTCTATCAGTCCAGGCCAAGGATGGCGATGAGATTTAGCAACAGACAAGCTCAAAGTCACGGGATTCAAAACTTCTTAACTAGAGATTTAGGATAGGAAAATTGGATTTTCTGGATAGTGTCAATCACTTTACCATGCAAACGGCGATATCCAGCAATAGACAAGGCATGAGGAAATTAATTGATGATCAAACATCGACATAAATACACTTTTCCCTGTCACCTGCTATACTTCAGGAACAGAGTCGCTATTATCGCAGTCTCTTATCACTCAACCGAGAATCTATTAGAGTATGTGATTGGAAGTATACAATGTTTTAAGAAAGTTTAAGATGACATTATTATAATATCTCAGATGGTGTGAGTTAAGTTTTGGAATGAGTATAACTATGACAACTTTATCATCCAGTGTTGCCAGTTGCGAATCCCACAGTGAAATGGTCAAGAAGCTGACCAAGGCTTATTATAGAGACGATCAGCAAGAGAAATTTATGGACTTGCAAGCAGAAGTCGATTCCTTGCTACAGCAGTTACAGAACCTCAAGAGCCAAAGACTAGAATCTTCTAGCCACGCAGAATAAACCCAGAAATTCGATGATTATTCCAGGCGCTGATTGGTTTTTGACCAGCGCCTTAAGCTATATCTATCAGCATTTTCCACCAGTAAAGCCAGAGATTGGTCACTAGTGAGTTTAGCGATCGCAGTCAGCCTTTGTGGAGATTTAGCAGCAAAGTCACTGTAAATCACCTTGCCATTCAACAACATAATCACCGTTCGGGGACGTTGGCTGTCTCCTATAACACCAGTATTGCCATTAGCAGGCCGAGTCAAAGCGGTAATAGCTGAATCAGCAATAGTCAAAACTACTTCCACGTTACCGTCATTCGTAACATCAATCATTTGTACAGGCCAATTATCCATTTTTTCTTTTATCACCTCAAAACGAGGAACTTGCCCACCAGGAATACCACCAGATTGCTGCAAAGAACGCCACACAGCAGGTAAAATTGCCTGTACAGCTGGAGGATTTTGTTGATACAGTTCTCGAATAGTCACGGGAGATGGTTGTACCCATTCCAAAGCTGCGGAAGTTAAAGCTAGGGGTTTGGGTTGGATGGAATTATGGTCATGTTTAGGAATAGGATCACCAGCAGCTAAAAGTTGCAACACTCCACTTTGCATTTTTACGGCTTTAATAGTAGCGGTTTTGATTTGCTGTTCTCCATTGGGTAGCCAAACAACTATTTGCATAGTAGGATCAGCAACAATTCCCAAAATTTTCCGCCAAAATTGACCAGTCTGAAATTTCGGTAATTGGAAATTATTAAAAGGATAAGTTAGCCAATTTTTCCCATCATGAAATGCACTCACATTTATCTGATACCAGACTTGATTAGCTGTAATTTTTAAATCTGTTTGAGAATCTAGAGATAACCAATCTTGATTATTTATTTGAGGAATTAGTTGCACTCCACCAACAATTTGACTCTGGTGATCATTTGTTACCCCATCATTGAGTTTTGCTAACAAATCTTGCAGATCAGATAAGGTTTCTTCATTTATGTTTGGTTGTCCCTCCAACCAAGAATTAGCACGTTCTTCTCCCCTTTGTGCCACTAACATTAAATATGCCCAAGCTAACACAGCACGTCTATTAGGATTAAGCCGCAAAGCTACCGTTGTTCGATTCCATAACTTACCTCTATCTGATTTGAGTAAGTTAGAAATTTCTTGACCACTATAGGGAGATGTTGTCAAAACCTGTAAAGCTTGTTCCCAGCGACCATCAATTAAATATGTGATCACTTTTTGACTGGGATTAGCCCAACTTTTATCAGCTTGAATTTTGGTAAATTCAGCATGGAGACGAATAAAATCAATTTGCGCCTGGACAGATTCTGGAAAAGGTGTTTTTCGCTGTTTTCCTAGAGATGTCAACCAAGCATAAGCAGGTGTCCAAAGTCCATTTCTAGCCAGTGTGAGAGATTTTTGATAGCCAAAATCATCAAATTCTGATTTGAAATCAATTGGTACTAATATCAGAGAATTACTCACTAATTCACTAGTTTTAAGTTGATAAACTTGGAAATTTGGCTCTAAATCTTCTGTTTGGTCTATCACTATCTCTTTTTGATCACTACCAGTTACTTGTTGCCATTTAGGTAGTTGTCCGTTAGGGTTTTTCCAAGATAAAATTTGCTGTAAACTGCGAAGCTGTGTATTGTAATGAACAATTTGACCATAAGCTATCTGACTATCTCCTATTTTGTGTTCACCACGCAAATAAAACCAAAAACCATCTGGTAATTGAGCATCTTCAAAAGCTTTGATTTCAGTTAAAGGTAAGTTAATTTTTTCTCCCTGCTTTTCTAACTCTAAATCATTTTGATTCAAGCTAGATTCCACCAAAGATTTTGTAACTCCAGTGATAGAAATTTGTGTTACCAAATTGTAATGTGTTTGTGGTTGCAATCGAAATTCTAAATCTTTTGAGCGTTGATAAACCCTTATTTCCACCAGTTCTTGGCAATCAGACTGACAATTATTACGCTTTTGAAAAACTGGTAGTAAAAATAATTTTTTTGGCTGATTATCATCATTATTTACAGTATCTAAAGATAGACTTTCCCCTGCAATCCGGTTTTGTTTGTTTAAGGTCTGTTGAATTTCTGCCAGGGTTTGAGGAATATCTTTTTGATTAACAGGAATTTGCGCCCATGTTGGTAAAAATTCATTTAGCCAGCTTACTTGTTCTGGATTAAGTATGAAGAGAATGCTAAACCAGCCAATAGCAATAATTAAACCAACACTACTCAATAAAATAGTTAGCGCCAAAGTTGACAACAACCAACTGCGCCATCGAGACTGTTTTTGAGATTTTTTAGCTATCTTTTTTCTCGCACCAGCACTAGGTTGATGTATGCGAGTCGCTTTTTGCTTTAGCTGACGCGAGTGCTTGCCCATCTTATACCATTTTGGATTGGGGATTTTAGATTTTATCAATAGACAATTGATAATTGACAATTGATAATTGGTTAATTTGGTTTAAAAAGCTCTCTTTTTCAAGACTTATTATTAATTTTTAATTAATACAGTGAATACTCGATTAAAATAATGTTTGTTTTTATACAAATTGCTTAAGCGGATGCGCCACATTTATAAACCTTAAATTTTCACATTTTACAGAAAAAGCGCAATTTATCCCGTCTGCGTTAAATAACTTAGCAAAAACACTATACACCAAGCCAGTTTTACTCCTGACTCCTGATAGCGTAGCGTGGCGTAAGCCATATTCTGCTTTACCCCATGCTTACACACAAAAAAGGTTTGGTGGTTAACCAAACCTCGCTATAAATCCAGTGCATAACAACATCCCACACTAATTTAGCCCGTCTGGGTTTCCGGTAGCATCTTCCTAGAGTATGTATACAAATATGCAAAAAGCTGATAAGAGTTGAGACTGTTGCTAAAAAATATGCTGGAGTGGCAATGCTAAACCCCTCTATAGCTGAATGCTTACTCAAAAATAAGGGACGGGGGGTTATCCCGTCCATACTAATAGCTTGAAAGTGGCAATACACCTTGGAATATGAAAAAATAGTAGAAATAAGATTCTATAGGTTGTCAGGATTCTCAATGAGGTCAATAAAAATAACGGAAATTTAATCCGTATAAATTATTTTATTCACTACTAATCCCGGCAATTTTTATCAACATACCACATTTATTTTTTCCTTCTCTGCCAAAATGGCAAATTCGGAACTTTGTCGTTTCCCTCAAATTCTCTATAGTTCGTAATTCGTAATTACACCGTTATGGATAAATATGGTTGTCGGATATAAATATTTTCTATTTTTTATATCCTACTAATTTTGAATTACGAATTACGAATTACGAATTACGAATTATGAATTATCAACTTGCTTTTAAGGCAAAAATTCTCTCAATGATATCTTCCACTACCTTATCGGGAGTAGAAGCACCAGAGGTTATTCCTACAATAATTTCTCCTGCTGGTAGCCAGTTTTCTGTTGTTACCAATTCTCCTGTTAATTGCCGATGTTCGATAGAATTACCTGATTTGATGCGCTCAACAGCATCAATGTGATAGGAAGGAATATTCCGGTCAAAAGAAATCTGTTGTAATTGAGTCGTGTTTGATGAATTAAATCCGCCAATTACTACCATTAAATCTAGATTTTGTTCGACTAATTCCAACATGGCATCTTGACGTTCTTGGGTAGCGTCGCAGATGGTGTTGAAGCTTTGGAAATGCTGATTTAATTCTACTGGGCCATATTTCTGCATCATCGTTCGCTCAAAGAGTTTACCAATTTTTTCAGTGTCACCTTTAAGCATGGTAGTTTGGTTAGCAATACCCACTCTTTCTAAATCTTGATCAGGATCAAATCCAGACGAACAAGCTTTAGCGAATTTGGCTAAAAATTCCTCACGGTTGCCGCCATTGAGAATGTAGTTGGCTACATATTCTGCTTCTTGTAAATTCAAGACAATCAGATATTTACCTGCAAAGGAACTGGTAGCAACGGTTTCTTCGTGTTTGTATTTACCGTGAATAATAGAGGTATATTCGCCTTTTTTGTGTTTTTCAACTGTATTCCAAACTTTGGAAACCCAAGGACAAGTTGTGTCAACAATTTGGCAACCTTTATCATTTAAAATCTGCATTTCCTGGACGCTGGCACCAAAGGCAGGTAGGATGACTACATCGCCTTGGTCAACTACAGAAAAGTCTTTTTTATAGGCTTCTACAGGAATAAATTGGACTTCCATTTCTTGCATCCGCTGATTCACAGATGGATTGTGAATAATTTCGTTGGTGATCCAAATGCGTTCTGTGGGGAAGTGCTGACGGGTTTCATAAGCCATTGCTACTGCACGTTCTACACCCCAGCAAAATCCAAATGCTTGTGCTAGTCGAATGGTGACATTGCCTCTTTGGAGGGTATAGTTGCGATCGCGTATTTCTTGGATTAAGTTACTTTGATACTCAGACTGCAACTGGGTGGCTACTTCTGCTTTGTGTCCGAACCCTTTACGGTTGTAATTTTCTGAATGTTGGAGACTGCGTTTAAAAGCTTTGGTATCCATTTCTGTCGGGTTGCTAAAATCACTATTTCTTATTTTCTCCTGCTAAGACACAATTCAGTTATCAGTTCTCCTTAGTCCTTAGTCATTGGGCATTGGGCATTGGGCAAAATCAAGTCAAAAGTCAAAAGTCAAAAGTCAAAAGTCAAAATTAAATAACTCTTTTCTCCCTGCTCCCTGCTCCCTGCCTCCCCTGCTCCCCTGCCTCCCCTGCTCCCTACACCCTATTGCCTATTGCCTCCTGTTAAGAGTTCCCTGTTAAGAGTTCCCTGTTCCCTATGACTATAAATCTGCAATGCAGTCCGCCAAACTAGATAGCCTTGGGGACTGAGGTGTAAACCATCGGTGCTAAATTCCTGGCGGAGATTACCTTGTTTGTTGGTGAACAGGGGATGCAGGTTGATATACTGCACATCTTGTTGAGTGGCTATCCTTTCTAGTTCTTCGTTTAGCTTGCGGATGCGGCTGTTGGGAATAGCCAGCAGTTTTTCCCTTCCTTCCCAGGTTGCTTCTTCTCCCCCGTGAGGCAAAATCGACTGTACTACTATTTTTGTTTGGGGATGTGTCTTGCGTAAATAACGGATAATTTGTTTTTGGTTAGCTAAAATTTCCTCATCACCTACCCCGCGAATCAGATCATTAATGCCAATCATGACTAAAATTATTTCTGGACGGGTACGGTCAAATAAATCTAATCTTTTTAATAACCCATCGCTAGTTTCACCAGATATTCCCTGATTTAGCCAATTTCTATCTTCTGGTAATAAATCAGGTGGAAACCATAAACTCAAAGAGTCTCCGGCCAATATGGTTAAATTTTCAGGTTGTTTTTCGGCTGCTACTTTGGCTTCTTGCTGAAGGATGTCTAGCCATTGTTGGTAACTCAGTTTGTGCCGGGGTCCTAACTCTGGTGCGAAAGATGGGGTTTGAGGGTTGAAGTTGACTGGTTGTGAAAGGGCGCTGGTTGCATAAGCAGTGGTTAGTTTCTGCTGTCGCCAAATCAGTAAAATGATGGCCAACATCAAGATACCGTTGGTTACAAGTAAGAAAAATCCCCAGATAGGAAATGGTTTTGGAGGAGTGGACACGACTAAAAATTTAAAAATTCAATCAAAATTCACAATTATTTCTGTGGTCAGGTAGATGCCGAGTCAGTTATGGTAGTTGCCAGGTAGGTGAGGATATCAACTGATAATTAAATCCAGATATCAAAAGATTTTCAAACCTATTCCCTGTTACCTGCTATAAATGTACATCAAGTTAACAAAAATTGAGCAATTTTCCATCTGATTGTGAATAAATAAGATCCCCGACTTCTTGAAGAATTCAGGGATCTCAGATATCAGGTGATGATGAAATTTAGATACAGTTCAATTTGCAATTCTGTCACCTTAAACGTTAATGCGATCGCCAAACTCAGAGTTATAACCTTCTTCTCCGTGTTCGTTGATGTCTAAACCTTGGTTTTCAGCTTCTTCTTTGACGCGCAATCCGATGGTAGCATCAATAACTTTCAGTATTATCCATGTACCAGCACCAGCGATGATATAAGCTATGGCGATCGCCGCTAGTTCTACAAATAATTCCCCGAAATTACCACGCAACAATCCATCTTTACCGCCTGAGTTGACTTCGGTGGTGGCAAAAACTGCGGTTAAAATCGCTCCTAATGTTCCACCGACACCATGTACAGGATAGGTATCTAAGGCATCATCTACATTTAGCTTGTGCTTGAAACTCACAGCATAGAAGCAGACGACAGCGGTAATGAATCCAATTAAAATCGCTGCCAAGGGTGTGACAAATCCTGCGGCGGGAGTAATACCTACTAAACCAGCCACTGCACCTGTAGCTGCACCCACGGCGGTGGGTTTACCTCTGAGGGTTGCTTCTAAAATTAACCACATTAATGCAGCAGCAGCAGCAGATGTATTAGTCGCAACAAAGGCTACTGTGGCAAGACTACCGGCAGATAAAGCACTACCAGCATTGAAGCCAAACCAACCAAACCAAAGTAAACCAGCACCCAAGTGACTCCGACAATGGCCATCAACACGAAACTCATCATTAAGGTGTTGAGGATGTTGCGCGATCGCACAAACCCACCATAAAAGAAAGCCAATCCTGGTGTCATCAACAATACCAATGCCGAAGAAATCAGCACAAATGCTGTATCTCCAGTATCAGGCGCGGGAGGAGTGGCTGTTCCTTGGGCTAAGGCATTGCCTGTCAGTGGGAATGCTAATAAAAATAGGGTTAAACCCCCAATCATGAAAACTTTCTTCAGCACTTTTTTTCTTCCTATGCACCAATTACTTCACATTACTTATTTAAGTAACGTAATTTTTGATACTTTTTATGTCTTTAAAGTTACTCAATTTTCAGTTTTTGGAAAACTTTAACAAAAAAATAATATTCATTCTAGTTGCTAATGGTAAAAATCATAATTTTTTTATGTATTATTTGCATAACTTAATGTAAAAATCTAAACTAGATATTTGTATAAGCATACTTTTAAACAAAAGTTGCTAATTGTTCAGGAGTACCGAGTAGTGAGTAACCCCATAACTAAAGTTAGGGGATTGAAACCAGGAAGCATTATTTCTCGTGAAATCATCTGGAAATAAATATTTTTCCTTCTTCTATGAATTCAGGGGCTTTAGACCTATTTGTGCTGAGTTCTCAGTAGGGATCTCACTCATTACTCGTTACTCACTACTCAGTCCTATTTCGGTAATAGGTGATCAGTAATTGGTCAGAATTGATTACCCATTATCCATTACCAATGCCTTTAAATCCTGTAGCACAGCAGTAGCAGATTGATAGCGATCGCTAAAGTTGTAACAAACCATCTTATCTAAAATTGCCGCTAATTCATTGCTGACATTGGTTGTTTGTCGCCAGATAATATTACCAGTTTCTGGATTTGGCGGGAGTTCCTGGGGTGGGATGCCAGTCATAGCTTGAATACCAATCATGCCTAAAGCATAGATATCACTTGATAAGCGGGGATGACCGGCAAACTGTTCTGGTGGTGAATAGCCTCTTGTGCCGATAGCAACTGTGGCTAATTCCGTTTCTTGATCTATGCGTGGTTGGATTAATTTGACTGCACCGAAATCTATTAATACTAGTCGATTATTTTCAGTACATCTCATAATATTGCTTGGTTTAATATCTCGATGAATCACACGATGTCCATGTATAAATACTAAAATTTCTCCAATTTCTTTCAGCATATTAATAACAAATCCTTCAGTTTTAACACCTTGTTCTGGTGTTAATTCATCACTCAAAGGATGTCCAAGAATATATTCTTGCACTAAATAAAATTCTTGATTTTCTTCAAAATAAGCAAACAGTTCAGGTATTTGAGGATGTTTACCTAAAACTGCTAAAATTTCCGCTTCAGTATTAAATAATCTCCGGGCAACTTGCAAAAATTTTGGATCTCGACGGGCTGGCATTAATTGTTTAACTACACAGATAGGATTACCAGGGCGTTGGGTATCTTCTGCTAAATAAGTACAACCAAACCCACCAGAAGCAAGAGATTTTGAGATTTTGAAGCGTCCAGCTAAAAGTAAATTATCGGTTGCAAATATTGATGTTTCTGCAAACTTAAAGTCATTAAAATCAGATGGTATTTCTGTTGTTTGCTCTAATAATGAACTTAATTGAGCGATCGCATCTTCTTGTTGTTCTACCTTTAACAGAATCGCTTGATTTTGCTTCTGAGTTTGGTAAGTAGTATAACCCATGACCACAAAACCGCTGATAACTAAACCTAAACCTGGTGTTAATAGAGGTATCCAAATTGCTTGTAGATAAAGACCAGCCCCAATCCCCACCACACCAACTATAATAAAACTTTCTACTAACAGTAACATCAAAGGATGTCGCCATTGCCATGCTAAAATAGCACCCACCAATGAACAACTCCAAATCCACAATAATTCAATCCATTCAGGCCAATAATAAATTAAAGGTCTTCCATCTAGAACCGTAGTCAGAATTTGACTAGCTATTTGGGCATGAATAAAAAGACGAGGCATTCTCGCAGGTTGGTCTGATAAATTGCTATAGGGAGTATAAAAGCCAGGATGTAAACTAGTAGCTGTTGTGCCAATAATTATCAAGCGGTCTTGTATCCAATTAGGATTGACTTTATCTGTAAGAACTTCTGTCAAGGTGACTTGTCTGGCCAGATGATTGGGGTGACGGTAATTTAATAAAATTTGATAGCCATTGGCATCTATATCTTCATAACTACCTGCATTTTTATCTAAGCGAGGAAATACAGTTTTACCTATTTGTAATTCTTGATTTTTAGTAAAATTATAGGTGATCCCTTG
>NZ_LUFH02000051.1 GCF_001586785.1 Sphaerospermopsis aphanizomenoides BCCUSP55 | reverse complement strand
GGGGTGTGGGGTGTGGGGGAAGAAAAATTAATTCTTCCTACTGAACTACTGAACTCCTAAACTCCTAAACTCATGAACTCCTGAACTACTGAACTACTGAACTACTGAACTCCTGAACTTCTGAACTCCTAAACATTATGGCGATAATCTCCTCGAAAAAACAGCCTCCAGAACCAAACGGACAACCAAAGCAGCAGCGGGGGGCGGCTAAAGGAAATTCCCAAAAAGCAGTTCCCCAAGAAACTATACTGCAACCGGAAGCGGCTATTGATGAAGAAGGTAAGCAAGAAGAGAGTATTCGGCCTCAGCGATTTGCTGATTACATTGGACAGAAAGATTTAAAGGATGTGTTGGATATTGCCATTAAAGCAGCCAAGTCCAGGGGTGAAGTCATGGATCATCTACTCCTATACGGACCGCCAGGGTTAGGAAAAACCACAATGGCCATGATTTTAGCTTCAGAAATGGGGGTAAATTACAAAATTACCAGCGCCCCTGCCTTGGAACGACCACGGGATATAGTGGGGTTATTGGTTGGCCTCAAGCCAGGTGATGTACTGTTTGTCGATGAAATTCATCGACTTTCGCGGATGACTGAAGAAATTCTTTATCCAGCAATGGAAGATTATCGCCTAGATATTACCGTGGGTAAAGGTTCTACTGCCAAGATCAGAAGTATACCTTTGTCTAAATTTACCTTGGTGGGAGCTACAACCCGTGTTGGGGCTTTAACTTCTCCATTGCGCGATCGCTTTGGCTTAGTCCAAAAACTGCGATTTTACGAAGTGGACGAACTTAGTCAAATTGTCCTTCGCAGTGCGGAATTATTAAATACACCTGTGAATCAAGATGGTGCTGTGGAAATTGCTAAACGTTCACGGGGAACGCCACGGATTGCTAATAGATTACTAAAGCGAGTGCGTGATTATGCGGAAGTTAAATCTTTTACCAAAATTGACCAGCCTATTGCAGCAGAAGCATTACAACTGTTTCAAGTAGATCCCTGTGGATTAGATTGGACAGATAGAAAAATGCTAAGTGTAATCATTGAAAACTTTAATGGTGGGCCAGTGGGGTTAGAAACTTTAGCCGCAGCGACTGGGGAAGACACCCAAACCATTGAAGAAGTGTATGAACCGTATTTAATGCAAATTGGTTATTTAAGCCGAACCCCTCGCGGTAGAGTCGCAACAAAAGCCGCATATCAACACATGGGTTTTAAGCCACCTAATGAGCAGTTATCATTGTTATAGCAGGAGGCACAATTTTGGATTTTGGATTTTGGATTTTGGATTGTTTTTGTCATCTCCAATCTAAAATCTAAAATCTAAAATTATTCTGACTCCTGACTCCTACTGTAAATTAAATAATCGGCTGATGGATAAATTTTATTTGTATGATCAAGACTTCTATGGTTGGACATTCACAAGTCAAATGAATTTTAAATGCATGACTTTTAACTTATAAAACGCTTCTCATTTGTTCTCATTCTTTGTATTTCAGCATTCAAAACTAATAGCTGACGGCTGACGGCTGAATACTTACGGAAAATCTTCCCTGTTAGCTGTTATCTGCTATATCATTAATTCTGTTGCATATAACAGAGAGTTAAATGATTAAATTAATCTGTATTTTCTTGAGTATATTACTGATGTTTGGCTTTGGTACACCAGTGATGGCACAAACCCAAACTGTCACTACCGAAGAGTTACAACTAGGAGATGAGTTGGCAAATAAGGCATTTGCAGCCACCAATCAGGGTGATTTTGTTACAGCAGAACGCTATTGGACTGAGATTATTGAAAAATTTCCTACTAATGCAGGTGCTTGGAGTAATCGCGGTAATTCTCGCGTCAGTCAGAATAAGTTGCAAGCCGCACTGACAGATTATAACAAAGCCATTGAGTTAGCACCTAATGTTACAGACCCTTATTTAAATCGGGGGACAGCCTTAGAAGGTTTAGGTAGATGGGAAGATGCGATCGCCGATTATAATCATGTTCTAGAATTAGATCCGAATGATGCAATGGCGTATAACAATCGGGGTAATGCTAAAGCAGGTTTGGGAAAATGGGAAGACGCGATCGCTGATTACCAAAAAGCTACAGAAATTGCCCCTAATTTTGCCTTTGCTCGTGCTAATTATGCCCTAGCACTTTATGAAAGTGGGCAAATAGATCCGGCTATCCGCGAAATGCGAAATATAGTCCGTAAATATCCCAAATTTGCTGATGTGCGTGCTGCTTTAACAGCTGCTTATTGGGTTGGGGGAAATAAAGGAGAAGCGGAAAGCAACTGGGTAGCAGCTTATGGACTGGATACCCGCTATAAAGATATGGATTGGGTAAAAAATATCCGCCGTTGGCCTCCTAGTTTGGTAGTTGCTTTAGATAAGTTTCTGAAACTTCAGTAACTCAAGAAGCTTAATACTCACAAGCATTCTTCAGGCAGGCAATTACATTGTCTGCCAATTCTTCCATCAAATTTTGACTATTTGAGGGCAGAGAAAACATAAAATTCAATATCATCCGGTTATCAAAGGTTGTCACCGCAGCACTCAAAACACCCCCAAATATTGCCTGTGCTGGCACAAAGCTAATTTCAGTTAATTCAAATGGGCCATAAAATTTCGGAATTTTTACTTGACCAATATTAGTCACAGCTACACTTGTAAGTGCTAGGTTGGGGTTAGCCAGAAGAAACTCGATCATGTTCTTGTACATCATGGTGATGCTAAAGATATCATCAGATTTTAACTCTGCTGCTAAATTTTCTCTGACCTCCCGTGCCAGATTCCAGAAGTGTGTGTTGACTCTAAGAGTATGAAACGAAGTAATAGCTGAAGCCAGCACACCCAGATTGTTTTCACTGACCAGCGATCGCAGGTGTTTACGCAAGCTAATATAGGAAGTACAACTTAAAGAAATATCTTTCCTTTCGTTACCAGAGATTTCCTGAGCGACTGCAAACATCAACGCTGCACATAAAGCACCTTGCACTGTTGTATTTTTTTTTCTGCAAAAATTCACTAGTTTTACAGTTAGCTCCTGATCTAGCTGCTTGTGAACCATACCGCTACGACGTGATTTTATCGGTACATACTCCTGAAAATCCAAAGATTTTGGATTATACCATAAATACTGAAATGTCAGTTTTAATAGAAAGAAAATGTTTTGGAGATCACTACCCCATCCCCGCGCCGAGTCTGGTAGCAATTCCTGAATAGGTGGTAAGACATGCAAGCTATCAACTTGATTAATTATTTCACCAGCCGCAATTTTTTGGCAATAAGTTAATATCTCTGAATGCAGTTGGACAGTTGATAAACCATCTGAGATGGCGTGGTGCAAGGTTGTAATTAAATAAACTACATTGTTTTCATTCTGCGATTTGACTAGTACACATCGTGCTAAACCTTTGTGGCTCTCCATCTTTTGGTTCATTTCGGCGACAACAACCTCTGTCCAATTTTGGTAATCGAGGTGATTAAAGCTACGCAAGGGAATCTTGATCGCTGCTGTTTCAAAGCGGAGACTGTTGAACGATTTAATAATCCGACAGTTAAGCAGGGGATGACGACACTGTACAATATCGAGAGCTTGTCTGAGGATTACCTCATCCAGAAGCCCAATAATCCGACTAATTGTGACTACATTTAATGTCCCACCAGTCTGATTGATGATTTCAAAACCCTCCTCTATCGGAGTAAGTTCACGATTGACTGTCATAGTAACTAGATGTTGAGATATGGTGATAGCAGTATAGATTAAGACATTGTGAAACGATAAATGTAAATAACAGTAATGTTTTAACCTTCTGTATGCTGCTATACTACAAAGCGACCATACAGCACATGATACTTCTTGCAAAAGTTGAAGTGATCGCTGTTTCTAAATATTCTCATCCATAGCAAAATAGCAATAATTCTTCCACCTTGGCTGGATTTAACTGCTCAACATTACTCAAAACTACTGCGGCTTCAGCTTGTTGCAATGTTTCGCTGTATGCTTGGCTGCGTGCGGCTGTTTCTTATATATGCGGTGGTAGCACACCTACACCAATCCTGTCACCTGTCACCTGTCACCTGTCACCTGTCACCTGTCACCTTTCCATCTCCACAAACTTAAACCGAAAGCCATTTTCCTCCCAAGGCTCTTCTTTCGTTACTTTACCAAAATTAGCAAACTCAGGAAAATATATATCTCCCTCAAAATTACCTTCTACGATTGTTAAATACAGCTTATTGGCAAATTGGATCGCTTCCGTATAAATTTGTCCGCCACCAGCAATAAATATTTCTTCAGTTTCACTCATTTTTGTCCATGCAATCGCCTCTGAGAGTGAATGAAAAACAAGACAACCAGGAGCTTGATAATCAGGATTTCTAGTAACAATTATATTTGTACGATTTGGCAAAGGTTGATTAAACGTAGAATAGGTTTTACGACCCATAATCACAGGATGTCGCCGGGTAATTTCCTGAAAATGACGTAAATCACTGGGAATATGCCAAGGAATACCTAAACGAATATGTTCCTTTTTTGAGTCAGCTAAAATCCGATTTTCGGAAATGGCGGCAATGAGACTAATCAGAACCATGATTGACAATATCCTTATTCTGGAGTCTGGGAAAATTTGTGAACCAGTTAAACCATCTTGTGTCTATCAGAATTATTTTTATTGACACTCCCCTGCCTAAAGCCACTGAGTTTTACGCATACCGCGAAGTTCTATAATTCCAGGAATATAAGTCTTCTCGATGATAGGTTAAATAAATACAGGGAATCACAAAATTTCCTGATTCTAAATTAAGTTATTAAATTAAAGGGGGATGGATGACATTCAAACGGTTGCTGTTAATTGTGCTAACGCTGTTAGCAATCATAACATCAGGACTGTCTTTATTTAGTAGTTGGCAAAAACCTCAATTCCAAAGTCGTTTGGAACTCTACCAAAGCAATATTGTCCTGCAAGCCCAAGCATGGCAACCAGAAGACAGCAACGAAGAGAATTTTCTGGCTATTCGGGAAGCCATACTCGGTGAGCAACCCTTAGAAAGTGCTACCAAGCAATATCAACAAGCGCGGGAATCTGTCCAAACTAATTTGGACAAAACGGCAACTCAACTAGCACAACTTAGCCAAGACACACCTCCTTCAACTTTACTAGAAGACCGGACTCAAGAACAACAAAACCAATTACAGAAGTCCGTTAACCAACTGCGAAAATTCCGGGATGAGTTAGACTTACGTTTAGGGATTTTACAAGTAAAGCAAGGTGAAACAGATAGCGCCCTAAAAACTTGGAGTCAAGTACAGCAAAACTCAACAATTAATCCTGAATTTGAGCAAACTGCTCAAGTATTAACTGGGCTATGGAGCAATCCTCCTCTTTTGCTGCCCAATGCTCAACAAATGATTCAAAAAAACTTAGAAGGTTGGTTTCGCTCCACAGCTTTGATGCAATTATATCAACTCCAACAACGTGAAGACATATTAGCCGATGTTCAAGCCGGACAACAAGCAGCTGCTAGTGATGCTATATGGAAATTAGCGATAATTGCCACTATTCCCAGCTTAACAGCCTTTATCGGTGTCATCCTGCTGGTGGGTTTAATTATTCAGCTTTTACTCAAGGGAAAAGAATCTATATTAGCTACAAATGCTGATCACCCTTGGTCAACACCTTGGAATGGGGAGATAGTTTTACAGGTTTTTGTCCTGGGATTTTTCCTGATGGGACAATTATTTATCCCCGTTTTATTAGGCTTCCTCCCTATTTCCCGTGCTTCTAGTAATGTGCGGGTTCAAGCTTTCTCAGTTTTAGTTAGTTACGTGCTGGTTGCCTTGGGTGCGTTATCAGTGCTGTATTACTCTATCAAACCTTATTTTCCCTTACCACAAGGTTGGTTTCGCTTCCGGTGGCAAAGTAATTGGTTTTTCTGGGGACTGGGTGGCTACTGCACAGCTTTACCGATTGTGGTGATAGTATCGTTGATTAATCAACAACTATGGCGAGGACAAGGTGGTAGTAATCCACTGTTGCAACTGGCCTTAGAAAGCAGAGATAACATAGCATTGGGGATATTTTTCTTCACTGCGGCTATGGCTGCACCATTTTTTGAAGAATTTTTATTTCGCGGCTTTTTGTTACCTTCCTTGACTCGTTACATTCCAGTGTGGGGCGCAATTGTGGTGAGTAGCCTATTATTTGCTGCTGCTCACCTGAGTTTGTCAGAAATTATGCCCCTGACAGCATTAGGAATGGTATTAGGAGTAGTTTACACGCGATCGCGCAATCTTCTTGCCCCTATGCTGCTGCATAGTCTTTGGAATAGTGGCACATTATTGAGTTTGTTTCTTTTAGGTAGTGGCAATAATTAATACAAATTCCCATCAAAATTAAAAATTCCCAAAATCAGATCTAGTTGCACCAATAACCTCGATGTCTTCAAGCAGTCGGGGTTATATATTTTGAGGATTTTTTGTGCATATCAACTGACAATAATGAAAAAACAGTTTATTGTTATGATCACAAAAAACTCAAAAAAAATCCTGACATAATCACTATCAACCCGAAGATATTTAATACCTCTGCACAGAAATAAAAAATCGGAAAACAAAGGAGATGAAGTGAATATGGCTAATCTCAACCAATCTCATGCAACTAAACAACTTTTAGCTGGTTACTGTGGCATTATTCTCGGTGGATTGGGCATACATAAGTTTATACTTGGTTACGCACCAGAAGGTTTTATTATGTTAGTAATTTCCGTGGTTGGTGGTTCTCTCACCTACGGATTTACATTGCTGATTATGCAGCTTGTGGGTTTAATTGAAGGCATGATTTACCTAAATAAAAATCATGAAGACTTTGTTAATACTTACTTTGTTAAAAAGCAGGGCTGGTTTTAGAATTCTCTCTTTGAGTCAAGTATTTTGAATTTTTTATAGCAGTCCAAAATGATACATAAGAATAAATAAATCCTGAAACACCTAAAATATTTGTACAATGACAATTCTGATCTATGTCTTTTTCCAAGATTGTTTTCTGTTGTTATAAAAAAACTGCTTAATAATTCCCGTAACTTTTTTGTCGAAATCAGTCAAAGTTGCAAGTGCTTATTGTCTCTGACAATGAAAAACGATAATTTATACTGCCATGTTAACTATTAAACGTAAACAACTTACCTGGAGCATCTTCCTGTTGATGGGTTTTGGGTATTTCAGTGTGATGTCTAATTTAGAAATGCATTATATTTTGAAAAGCATGATTGCCTTGATGCCACTTCAGGGTTTAGCTCTGATGTACGTGATTTATATGAATTTGAGTCGCCGATAACTTAATAAACTTAATATTACGACAGTTGTCCATAGTTCCAGATTTAGCATACGCTCGAAATAGACAAGCCTTTTGTCAGACGTTGAATTTTCGTAGCAAATCTCAAAACTGGCCATGCAACTTCTCAAAGAAACTCAACTTACCCCAGAATCTACCCCAGTGACAGAAAAGATTATTTTAGATGTTGGCGGTATGAAGTGCGCTGGGTGTGTGACAGCGGTAGAAAAACAGCTAACCCAACATCCAGAAGTAAAAAACGTCTGCGTTAACCTGGCTACAGAAGTAGCAGTTATAGAAGCGGAAGTTGGGACAGTAGATGCAGAGGCGCTGGCAAAGGCATTAACAGCAACGGGATTTCCTACCCAAACCCGCAAGGCTAACACTACACTAGCAGGGCAAAAATCGGCTTTAGAAGCATCAAATAGAAGACAACACCAGGAAATGCAAGCAGTAATCAGACAACTAGTGATTGCTGGTGCGTTATTGGTATTTTCAGGAATTGGACATTTTACTAACAATATCATCCCGATATTAAATAACATCTGGTTTCACTGTGGACTAGCAACAGTGGCGCTACTAATTCCTGGTCGCCCAATTTTAATAGATGGGTGGTTAGGTTGGCGACGGGGTGCGCCAAATATGAATACTTTGGTGAGTTTGGGAACGCTGACCGCTTATACAGCCAGTTTAATAGCTTTATTATTCCCCCAAATGGGTTGGGAATGCTTTTTTGATGAACCAGTGATGATGCTAGGCTTTATCCTGCTAGGAAGAAGTTTGGAAAAACAAGCTAGAGGGCGTGCAGCATCGGCATTTAGACAGTTACTCGCACTCCAACCCCAAATAGCGAGATTGATAGCTAACCCAGAGTCAGAAAAATTAATATCAGGAGCGAATATCGTTGAAATACCTGCTGAACAGGTACGGGTAGGTGAATGGTTGCAGGTGCTACCAGGAGATAAAATCCCTGTGGATGGTGAGGTACGCTTTGGACAAACGACGGTGGATGAGTCGATGTTAACTGGGGAAGTTGTACCAGTTATGAAGCAATTAGGTGATCTGGTGTCTGCGGGAACTATTAACCAGTCCGGTGCGATCGCTATTCAAGCCACTCGTACAGGTAATGATACTACTTTGGCGCAAATCGTGGCTTTGGTAGAAGCTGCCCAAACTCGCAAAGCACCTGTCCAAAAATTAGCAGATACGGTTTCTGGTTACTTTACCTACGGGGTTTTAACTGCTGCTTTATTCACATTTCTCTTTTGGTACTTTTTTGGTACTCATATTTGGCCAGATGTTACCATGTCCAGTGGTATGACCATGATGAGTCACTCGGCACATCACCCAATCCCCAGTACACATTACTCTTCACTATTAATTAGTTTAAAATTAGCGATCGCCGTCATGGTAGTCGCCTGTCCCTGTGCTTTAGGACTAGCCACCCCTACAGCCATTCTCGTCGGTACTGGTATGGGTGCAGAACGGGGTTTATTAATCAAAGGTGGTGACGTTTTAGAACAAGTTCACCAGCTAGATACAGTTATTTTTGATAAAACAGGAACTCTGACTACAGGTAAGCCCATAGTGACAGATTGTTTAGTATTCACGGAATTAGAAACTGAGCAAAGTCTTATTCAACTCGCAGCAGCAGTAGAAAGCGGGACTTATCACCCCCTAGCCACAGCTGTTCACCAAGAAGCACAACGGCAAAATTTATCCATTCCTCATGCTGTAGACTTTCATACCGAGCCAGGAATGGGTGTTTCTGCTGTGGTAGAAGACAAAACTGTATTATTAGGTAACTGGAATTGGTTAAACTGGCACGGAATTACTATCAGTGAAACTGCTCAACAACAAGCTCAAGAATGGTCAACCCAAGGTAAAACAGTAATTAGCGTTGCCGTTGATAGTACATTAGTCGGATTAATAGCTGTTAGTGATTCCCTCAGACCAGACGCAAAAGCCACAGTAGACAAGTTGCGTCAAATGGGTTTACGAGTCATGCTCCTTAGTGGTGATAGATTAGAAGCCGCCAGTGCGATCGCGGGGCAACTGGGAATAGAGAGTACCAATATTATGGCAGGTATTCCACCAGCGAAAAAAGCAGAAGCAATACAAACTCTTCAGACTGGAGACAACTCCACAAAACCACATTCCAAATCCATGATCGCAATGGTGGGAGATGGAATCAACGATGCTCCCGCTTTATCTCAAGCAGATGTTGGCATTGCTTTACATTCTGCCACAGATGTGGCTATGGAAACAGCCGATATCATACTCATGCGTGACTGTCTGAGCGATGTTGTACAATCAATCTTACTCAGTCGTGCCACTTTCAACAAAATACGTCAAAATTTATTCTGGGCTTTTGCTTATAATACGATTGGTATACCATTAGCAGCAGGTATTTTCCTACCCAGCTTGGGTTTTGTTCTTAGTCCAGCCAGCGCAGCTGCACTCATGGCTTTTAGTTCAGTTAGTGTTGTCACTAACTCAATTTTATTGAGACGATTTGCTCATTAACTGTAAACTTATTACTGGGAGGTAGTATCTTCAAGACGCTTTCATAGATTGGCTAATTATCTAAAACCTAGTGAACGGTGATCAAGCTGAAAGTCAGGAATTTCAACCCGCTGACAATTTATTCCACCATATTCATGGGGAAATTAACCGGGGGCAATAAAACTGGTAACTGATAACTGTTAAACTACTTTAATTAGCGATTTAGACTTTCCGCAAAGCTTGTCTTCACTTCTCCCACAGAGAATATATTTACCAGATTACAAAATATACTCTTGTTTACTCAGATGATATGTAACTCAAATCTTATTAGATTTCATATTAAATAAATTGTCTGGAAAAATGCGGGAAAAAGATACACAGCATCTTCTTGCGTATCAGAGTTCAACAAATTTTAGTAACCATCTGTCAATGGCAGCAGAACCTAATGAAAACCACCTACTGATTATAGAAGACGATCAAGGACGCAAAGAATTTCCCCTTGAAAATCCCGTCTATTCTATCGGTAGAGACCGAAATTGTAATATTCGTTTGATATCACAGTTTGTTTCCCGTCACCATGCTACATTAGTTAGATTACCACACAAAAATAATAGTCGTAGCTATTATTACCGCATTGTTGATGGTGATTCCAAAGGCAAACCTAGTTCTAATGGTTTAATGATTAATGGCCGCAAAATACCAGCCCATGATCTAAAAAACGAAGACGAAATTGTTTTTGGACCCCAAGTGCGAGCAATTTATTATCTGCTCAAAAATAGTCAGCGTTCAGGACAAACAGATGCTAGTGAGTATGATATCACTTTAATCAACCCTGGGATGACGGAGGATATGGAAGAATGAGCATAGGTTTACGTCAGGGATGAAAAATTATTGTCCTTGCGGAACTTGTACCACAGACTTCCAAATAAAAAAGCCATCCGATTTTAGATGCAAGGATTTGGGATTGACCCTACAGATAAATCCAGTGGCTAGTAACTCAATCAAAATATTTATCTCAATCTACTCATATCTGATTGAATAAGAAACTATTATGAAGATATGAGTAGGTTTAACATCTCAGATGTAACATCAACAAAAATTTCTGGGAAAAGAGTCAGCTAAAACTGGTTCTCAGGTTAAGTTTAAAGGATTTTTAAGGGAGACTGATACCAAAATCAATGCCTCATTCCTCGTTAAAAATGGATAATGTACAATGGACAATTGACAATTACCGTTGCCTAAAAGCAGAAGGATTGAGAAATCGGAATTTTTCTCTTTTTTCCCCTTGGAAAGGGGAGGTTTGAAACCTGGAATGAAACAATTGTCCATTATCAATTGATACATTCCAGATAATAGCTGATTACTGATATCTGAATACTTACGTGCAAACTCTCAAAACAAAGCCATATACCAAGAAACTTTCAAGTCTGTTAAGAGTTCCCTATTCCCACCCCTAATGAGTGATTCCTATATATTCAAATATTGCTTATTTAAATATTTCTGAAAAATTAGCACATCCTATATTTGTATATATCTCAAATAGATGTACAAAGCCTAAATGCAGAAAGTGATTTCTCATCTAAAATCTCATTGAGGTGATTAAGTACTAATACATAGCCAATCAAATGATTCTTAAGTATGAACACAGACACAAATAGTGCTAATTCGCCCCTAGACGAGTTAGTATTGGAACAGTTATACTTATTAGCAAGATAACAAGAAAAGCAATTTTTTTACTAAAGTATCCATGATGAAATTTACATGAATGCAAACTACAGTGACTGGGATAATGATTTACCGCCAGATCCGGAAGAAGTATATCAAGATTTACTTCGCGTACTCCAATGGAAAACAGGATTTGGTTTATATTTTGTGAAATGTAATCCTGTAGAATCAGATGGTTTTATTGCTAAAATACCCCATGATCTACCGCAGAAAAAAATAGCTGTATTACGATTGTTTGAACCAGTTGATAAATTATATCAGCAGGTGGTTGATTGTATTCAAGATCAAAAAATTGATATTTTATTAATTAAAGGTTTAGAATATTCCTTATATAAATATGAAAAAAGGAACTTTGGTGAAATAACTGAAGGTCAGTTTATCAATTTAACTAAAGTTCCACCTATTTTAAATCACTTTAATCAACAACGAGAAAGATTTAGAGATGATTTCTCTTTTTGTTTTGTTTTTTTGCTGCGCTCATTTTCACTTAATTATTTAATTCACCGCGCTCCTGATTTTTATGATTGGCGCTCTGGTGTATATGAATTGCCAACTACACCAGAATTAGTACAACAAGAATCACATCGTCTACTTTTAGAAGGAGACTATGAAAAATATTTGCAATTAACTCCTGAAGAAAAAATTGAAAAAGTCCTAGAAATTCAAGAACTGCTGACAGAAAAACATCAAACAGATGATAATAGAGCGAGTTTACTATTTGAATTGGGAAATCTACTTTATTCTGCCAATGAGTACGAAACCGCAATTACATTCTACGAACAAGAACTAAAATTCAAGCCTGATGATCATTATGCTTGGTACAACCGTGGCAATGCACTAGTGAATTTAGGAGATAATGAAAAAGCAATTTTATCTTATAATCAAGCAATAGAAATCAAACCTCATGACCCCTATGCTTGGAAAAATAAAGGCAACGCGCTGCGGAACTTAGGACGAAATGAAGAAGCCGTTTTATCCTACAATAAAGCGATAGAATATAATCCTAATGACTACTATTCTTGGTATGAACTAGGTAATGCACTGCGGAATTTAGGACGAAATGAAGAAGCTGTTTTATCTTATGATGAAGCTATCAAAATTCAACCTAATGACCACTATGCTTGGAATAACCGAGGTATCGCATTGCGGAGTTTAAGACAAAATGAAGCAGCAGTTTTATCTTATGACGAAGCTCTCAAAATTCAACCTGATGACCACTATGCTTGGTATAATCGGGGCATCGCACTCAGAAGTTTAGGACGTAACGAAGAAGCTATTTTTTCTTATGACCAAGCCCTGAAATTTAATCCTGATGACTACTATGCTTGGAACAACCGGGGCAATGCTCTTGATGATTTAGGACGTACTGAGGAAGCACTTTTCTCCTACGATCAGGCTCTTAAATTAAAACCTGATGATAACTTCGGTTGGTACAATAAAGCTTGCTGTTATGCTATTCAGGGTAATATTGAGGAGTCATTAAAAAATTTACAACAAGCTATTAAACTTCAACCGGCAGAGGTTTTGCAAAGGGCAAAAACAGATACTGATTTTGATTTTATTCGAGAAGATATAAGATTTCAAGCTTTAATGCAATTAGAAATTTCCCCTTAATTTATATTCATAAATTTGCTCCTAATTAATAACCCATACTTGATATGATATGACATTGCCAACTTCTTAGATTAAAATTGAATTGACTGTTTAACGTGGGCTATATTTACTATTGTTTTAGCCTGATTAGTACTCAAGAACCTCAGTTGTTTACCTATGACCAATAATTCTGAATTACTCAAAAACCTCTACAATGCCTTTAACCCATTTCAGCCTTTACCCGCAGGTGATCCTAACTATGTAGACTGTCAAGATGTGCGCGGAGATGCAGATATTCTAGAAGAATTAGGAAATCGCATTCAGTTAGCAAATCAAAATACTTGCCAATTATATTCTGGTCATAGAGGCGCGGGTAAATCTACAGAATTATTGAGACTAAAACAATATTTAGAAGCCAGACGATGTTATGTAGTTTATTTTGCTGCTGATGAAGAGGATATTGATTCAGAAGATGCTCAATATACAGATATTCTGCTGGCTTGTACTCGGCGGTTACTGCAAGATTTGCAAACTATGGGTAATCCTCAACCAGTGCTAAATTGGTTGAAAGAACGATGGCAAGATTTGAAAGATTTGGCTCTAACTGAGATTCAAATCGAAAACATGAACGTAGAAATGCAAATTTGTCAGTTTGCAAAATTGACAGGAAATTTAAGGGCTGTTCCCGAATTACGACAAGAAATTCGGGATAAAGTTAACCCTCATACTGTGACATTAATTAAGGTCTTAAATGAGTTTCTCGCTGATGTTAAAAAGCGCCTACCTCCTGGATGTAATCAACTAGCGGTAATTGTTGATAATTTAGACAGGATGGTTTTAGTTAAAGATGGTGATCACACCAATTATGAAGAAGTTTTTTTAGATCGGTGTGAACAACTCAAAGCTTTAGATTGCCATTTAATTTATACCGTACCCATTGCAATGGTATATTCTACTAGGGCTACCGACTTGCGTGATATATATGGAGATCCCCAAATTTTACCAATGGTGATGGTACGTACTCCCAGCAATGAAATTTATCACCCCGGAATCAATAAAGTTAAAGAGGTTATTTCTCGGAGAATCAGGCAGTTTGCGCCAGATAAACCCCTAGAAACGGCAATATTTGACAGCCCAGAGACCCTAGAACGACTTTGTTTAATGAGTGGAGGTCACGTCAGAAATTTGCTATTGTTAACGCAGGATGCGATTGGACGTACTCAAGATTTACCAATTTCTGAAAGAGCGGTTCGACGCGCCATTACTCAAGCTAGAGATACCTATCGCCGCGCTGTGGAAAACCATCAGTGGATTTTGTTAGCAGAAGTTTCCCGTTCTAAGCGGATCATCAACGATGATCAGTATCGTAGTTTGATGTTTAATCGTTGTCTATTGGAATATCGCTATTTAGATGAAGAAGGGGAGATGCAGCGTTGGTATGATATTCATCCACTCATTCAGGGTATTCAGGAATTTAAAGAAGCTATAGAAAAACTCCCATGAATTTAAAGCATAGTGACTGGGATGAAGACCTACCCCCAGATGGTAGAGAAGAATATGATGATTTAATTAAGCATCTACAACGCAACCAGGGTTTTGGTCTGTATTTTGTGCAGTGTAAACCTCTAGAAGAGGAAAAAATAATTTCTGCAATTATTCAAGATTTACCAGATAAAAAAATTGAAACTCTGCGTTTGAATGAGCCAATTCAAGGTTTATATGATCAGGCATTAAACCTTTATATCAGTCAGCAAGTGGATATTTTATTGATTAAAGGGTTAGAACATTCATTTCACCAATATGAAATGATAAATTTTGGCAAAATCACAAAAGATAAATTTACAGATTTAACCAAAGTTCCGCCCATTCTAAATCATTTAAACCAGCAAAGGGAGAGGTTTAGGGATAATATTCCCATTAGCATTGTTTTTCTGATGAATCAATTTTCAATTGACTATTTTATCCGTCGCGCTCCTGATTTTTCAGACTGGCGTTCTACTTTATTGAAGATATCAGCAACCTGTAGGGTGTAGGGTGTGGGGTGTGGGGTGTGGGGGAGGCAGGGGAAGAAAAATTAATTCTTCCTCCTGAACTCCTGAAGTGCGAAGCGTGGCGCAAGCCATACTCCTGAAGTGCGAAGCGTGGCGTAAGCCATACTCCTGAACTCCTGCCTTCATCATCTCCCAAAAGTTAGAGCATCCAACCCAAAGCTTGTTGTAAAATAGACATATAACAAAGATTCGGGGGGGGCCAGTTTACTGGTCAGAAGCGCCTATAGAGACTATCTTCGGAAATCTCCAAGGTTTAAAGTCCAGCCATCTGAAGCAACTACAGCGGCTGTACCACCAGCGTATATCAGGAGATCGCATTACAACTCCAGAGTTCGCCCAACGACTGGCTGCCATTAGCACAGAATTAAATCAGCCTGTATGTGCCTACCTGAACCGTCGCGGACAAGTGATCCGGGTGGGGGTAGGCACTCCGCGTCAAACCCAAATCCCACCTCTAGAACTGCCTCGTTACGGTGCAGAACGACTGAGTGGGATTCGTTGTATATCTACCCATCTCAAATCAGAACCACCAAATGAAGCTGCACTCACAGCAATGGCGCTACAACGCTTAGATGCTCTGGTAGTTCTGAATATTACTGGTACGGGATTTACCCGTCGGGGGGGTGGTGCAACTGGGTATGTCAAAGAGGCTTATTTAGCTCATCTGGTAGCCAATAGCAAACAGTTAGTTTTAACTCAGTCATCAGGAATAAGTACCCCAGACTCAGCCTTATATTCCAGCGTATCGCCACCGCTAAGTTTAGATGCGATCGCCGAACAGGATTTTCTGGACTTGGTAGAAAGTCTAGAAGAAGAATTCCAGCGGGAATATATCGCTCAAGAAGTAGATGCTGACCATGACCGCGTGGTCATTGTCGGAGTGCAAACCGATGATCTGACTGCTCAACAATTCCAAGACACCATCGCGGAATTAGCTAGGTTAGTAGATACGGCTGGCGGGGATGTATTGCAGACCTTACAACAAAAGCGATCGCGCATTCATCCCCAAACGGTCATCGGTGAAGGTAAAGTCCAAGAAGTTGCCCTCACCGCCCAAACCTTGGGAGCAAATCTTGTAGTTTTTGACCGTGACCTGTCACCGTCTCAAGTCCGCAACCTAGAAGCGCAAATAGGTGTGAGAGTTGTTGATCGTACAGAAGTCATATTAGATATCTTTGCCCAACGCGCCCAATCTGGTGCAGGGAAATTACAAGTGGAACTGGCGCAGTTAGAATATATGCTACCACGACTCACAGGTAGAGGTCGTGCCATGTCCCGACTAGGGGGTGGTATAGGGACTCGTGGCCCTGGTGAAACTAAATTGGAAACAGAACGGCGGGCTATTCAACGGCGAATTTCCCGACTGCAACAAGAGGTTAACCAGTTACAGGCACATCGTTGTCGGTTACGTCAGCGACGACAACATCGGGAAGTTCCTTCAATTGCTTTAGTGGGTTATACGAACGCTGGCAAGTCTACCTTGCTTAACACCCTCACTAACGCTGAAGTATATACAGCCGACCAGCTTTTTGCCACCCTTGATCCCACCACAAGGCGACTGATTATTCCTCATGCAGATACAAATGAACCCTTGGAAACTCTGATTACAGATACTGTAGGGTTTATTCACGAGTTGCCGAACTCCTTAATGGATGCCTTCCGCGCCACTTTGGAGGAAGTAACAGAAGCGGATGCTCTAATACATCTAGTGGATTTATCCCATCCGGCCTGGTTGAGTCACATTCGTTCAGTTCGGGATATTCTCGCCCAAATGCCTATAACTCCGGGGCCAGCCTTGGTTGTGTTTAACAAAATCGATCAAGTTGATAGTGAAACTTTGGCTGTAGCGCGAGAAGAATTTCCTCTGGCAGTATTTATCTCTGCTAGTCAGCGTTTAGGTTTAGAAACCTTACGCCAGCGACTGTCCCAGTTGATTCAGTATGCTGTAGATGACAATTAATTGTTGATATTGACAGTAAATATCAGCTTTTCCAGGGGAGTTAGGGGGATCAATAAACCAAGTAGTATTGGAATATAGCCTAATACAGTTGAGATCAGCTTTTTTCTCTCCCCCTGCTTCCTCTGCTTCCCCATGAATGAAGACCAGAAATCAATGATTATTCCGCAACCTTGCAGGGTGCGTTAAAAAGATGTAACGCACCTTGTAATTTTGATTTCAGAAGTTAACGCTGGACAGTATCTTCAGTCCATAGATACTGCCGGATCAAGTCCGCAGCATCAACTGGACGATACATATTGCCTAAAAACCCCATCAAATTTGCACCAGGGGATCTACGAACTTCTTCGCTACAGGCCGCCTTACCTGCGTGAGATAACCAGTTAGGGGGGATTTGCATCCATTTGGAACTTTCTGCGGACTCTACTTTACCGTCACGGAGAAAGGCGTAACCTTTTACTGCACGAAATTCATTGGATTTACAGCGAAATTCCAATGTCCAAACTAGGTGATCTAATTGTTTGGGGTGGGTTTCATGGACTTCTACAGCATCAATTTCTACTGTGTCATTTTTGGTGGGACGGACTCGGAAATCTGCTAGGTAGAGTTTGCGGTTAGATGCTTCACCTGTACCGAAAACCATGAACCAACACCTTGCCATAGAAGATTTGCAATCCTGAAAGCGATCGCCAAAAAACGGTTCTCCTGATGGTTGGGCGATCGCAGGTAATACAACCCCCACGCTACAACTAGCAGTCACTAGCATAGCCAAAGCATTCTGCAAAATAGACCTTTTCTTCATTGAATTTCACCCAGATCAGTGACGACATTACTATCTTTAACTTCAACTAGCTTAAAAATACGATGCTCTAGGTTAGAGGTCTCTTCTCTGTATTTGTAAATAGGTTCTGTAACGCCTGTAGAGGATATAACATTACCAAACCAATCTGTATTGTATTGAGTCCTGGTGCGTGTACGTCCGGTGTTTTCTCTGACTTTCACATCTGCTTCGTAAGGAATTGATGTTAGGAGTAGGTATTGACCACTTTTAAGACCCCGGAAGATAAAATTACCTGACTTGTCGGTAATAACACGGGCGGTATGTTCCTGAGCTTTAGATAACATCATAATCACCAAGGTTCTGTTACCCGCTTTGGCTAACACATCACGAGCAAAAGTTGTCATTGGGAACAGATAAACAACTTGTTGATTGCCATAAATTCGCTCTTTACCCCGGTCTCGTGAGTTATGAGTAACAAATGTACGTCCCTTGAGGGTTGATTTTCCAGGTTCTAGCATAGTTTTAGCTTCCACTGGATCAAACTCAACAATCTGATCTATTTGATTCGCATTGGCTGGTGTAGATAGTATAACTGTTGGTAAGGTCAGTCCCAGAAGTATGGATAACAAGGGTTTTTTTGTGTGGCCAGTGCGCTTTGTGCGATCGCGTAGTAGATTTGGTTGTGATTTAAGAGACATCATAAATTGTCGAATTCGATAGTCTTTGAACGTGATAGCATAATCATTGTCGGGGAGTAACCCAAGACAAAAGATTGAAATTATCACCAATGACTACTGCATTCGCTAAATGAGTTCCAAAAATAACAAAAACATTGTTACCAATGTTAATTTTTTATGTACAAGCTATTTTTGCCGAAAAGCGGATCAAAACTGAATAGGGTCGTCAGCATTCAGCTATCAGTAATCAGTTATTGAATTGTACATTTTGGTCGCAAATAAGGTGCAATTTTAGCAAAATCTCGGTTATGATTGCACTCACAAATTGAGATAGCAAAGGAATTTTATTGCTGATTACTAATTGCTGACTGCTGATAACTGCTGTAGTTAATCCGCCAGATAATAGCAGCTAAATTAGTTAACAAACAAGTTATTGCTAAACCCAATAAAATAAACGTTGGTAGCATCACTACACCAATCATGAACCAAGTATAAACGTGCAGCACCATCACCAAAGCAAAGATACTAGCAAATCCAGCCGCTTGCCATATTTGAATAGTAGGACGGTTGAATGCTGCCAGAATAATTGTTAACAATGTGGCTAAAATGTTTGCTGGTACAAGAAAAGCACAAATACCTGTACAGTTGGCACGGGAAAATTCAGCTAAAGTGTTGAAATCAATCATTAATTTAGGATAATAAGATTAGCTTATTAATATAAAGTTAACATTTATTTAGTTAAGACAATCTTAGCATGAAAGTGAGTAATCACATTAAATATTTTACATAATTTAAAGAATTAAGATATAACAGGGAACAGTGAAGAAAATTTTAGATTTTAGATTGAAGTTGCTCAGAACAATCCAAAATCCAAAATCCAAAATCCAAAATTAATAACACCCCACACCCTTCTTACCTAAATTATCCCATTAAAATCACGGTATCAATAACGTGAATTATGCCATTATCAGCATCAATATCTGCGGCTAAAACCGTGGCATTTTTGACTTCAAAACCATCTTCACAATCAATTTTAATGGGTGAACCTTCCACAGAAGTCACTGTTCCTAGTTTTGCTAAATCAGCTTTGGTAAGTTTTCCTGGCACAACATGATAAGTTAAAATGCGTGATAACTGGGGAATATTTTGTAATAGAGTGGTGATAGTTCCTGGTGGTAATTTGGCAAAAGCATCATCGGTTGGTGCAAAGACAGTGAATGGCCCAGGACTTTTTAAGGTTTCTACTAAACCAGCAGCTTGGACAGCAGCCACCAAAGTTTTAAACGCATCATTACTAACCGCAATATCAACTATATCAGCCATTGATGTTACCTCACCTTAGTCATTGGTCATAAAGAATAGTAAATCATGTTTAAGTTTTATAAATTAAAAACTTGGTACAATATCCCTTTATGATTTTTCTAAGATTAAGTTATAGATGAAATGGGCGATCGCACTTACGGAATTCTAGGGACTGGTGCATTAGGCGGTTTTTATGGCGCAAAACTGCAAAAAGCTGGTCATAACGTCCACTTTTTACTTAAAAGTGATTACCTAGATGTCCTGCAAAATGGTTTAATCATTGAATCTAAAGATGGTGATTTTATTCTCCCCCATGTCCAGGTATACAATGATGTAGAAAAAATGCCCCGTTGTGACGTGGTAGTAATAGCACTCAAAACAACTCAAAACCACTTACTAAAGCAGATGTTACCAGCAGTCGTTAAAGATGACGGTGTAGTGTTGGTATTACAAAATGGGTTAGGGATAGAAGCAGAAGTGGCGGAAATTGTCGGTAATGTCAAGGTAATAGGGGGGTTATGTTTTCTGTGTTCCAACAAAGTCGGGCCAGGACATATCCGCCATTTAGACTATGGACAAATTACCTTGGGTGAATATGCCTCTAACTATCATCCCACTGGAATTACAGACAAAATGCGAGAAATAGCCACAGATTTTGAAAATGCTGGTATTTCCATAGAACTGGTAGAAGATTTATTATTCGGACGTTGGAAAAAGCTAGTTTGGAATATTCCCTACAATGGACTGTCTGTTATTCTCAATGCGAGAACAGATGAATTAATGGCAGATATCCACACCCGTCAGTTAGTTGAACAATTGATGTTTGAAGTAGCATTAGGGGCAAAAAGTACAGGGCGTTTAATTCCTGAAAGCTTCATTCAAACCATGCTGGACTATACAGTGAAAATGAAACCTTATCGGACTAGCATGAAAATTGACTTTGATGAAGGTCGTCCTTTGGAAGTAGAAGCAATTTTTGGTAACTCCTTAAGAAAAGCAGAAGCAGCAAGTGTAAATTTACCTCAAATTCGTTGTTTATATCAACAGTTGAAATTTTTGGATAGGAAGGTGACAGGTGACAGGTGACAGGTGACAGTAAAAAAGTTTTTAGCTATTACCAATTACCCAGTACCCATTACCAATTATCTCAGGGAGCATCCCAATTTTGAAAAAATAAACTTAGCCACTGCAAAATCTCTCTAAAACTCTCTTTCCTTCGTGTCCTTCGTACCTTCGTGGTTCGTTTATTTCAAGTCTTGACCTCAAGCAAAAAATAAACTTACACATTTGGGATGCTCCCTTATCTCATACCCAATATTTCTGATATCGCTTGAACAATATCCAAATAAAAATTACCTTTTACTGCTCGAAATAACTCAAATTTATAACCGGGCGCACCAAAAAAGGGACGGAGAAACCATCCTAACTGCATACCCACAAAAGCGTAAAGAAATAACCAGGATTTTAAAATTGTAGTCCTGGTTTTTTTTCCCACTTCATCTTGTTTAGACAGTAACTGCATTCCTTCATAAAGAAACTTCACACCAAAAATACCTGTAATGCCAAATATTAACACATTCAAAAGTTTAAAAAATTGGTATGAATCAGGGGCTGTAATCATGAAAAACAGCGTTACTGGTGCTAAACTAAATAACAAAACACTAATTACCGATACTGCTGTCATTAAAACAGCGAAATGTTGCTGAAAGGTACTACGTGAACCAAATAAGACGTTAAAAAAGAATAAGGTAGGAAAGCAGATAATCAAGGTTAATAAATAAAAAGCTGGTAATTTAATGGCGCTAGATAATGATTGTCCAAAACTATTAGAAGCGCCAATAATTACGCCATAAATTGCAAAGAATATGGAACTTGTAACAAACAGAGAACTGATTTTACTTTGTAATCTTACCTCTTGACTAATTTCTTCTAAAAAACCCTGGCGATCGCGTAGTAAACTAAGTAAAACACCAAAGTGTTTTTTCACATAAGCTTCTTGTTCTAGCATTTTAATTTCCCCTGAGTAATTAACGAATTCCTAATAAATAACCGAGAGATTGTAATAAACTTAAATAAAAATTACCTTCTCTTTCTCGGAACAGTTGAAAAACCGAATCTGGCGCACCGAAAAAAGGTCTAAGAGTCCATCCTAACTGACTACCCACAAAAGCATAAAGAAATAACCAAGCTTGGATAATTTTTTTGCGAGTTTTACTACCGTCATCTTCCTGTTCTAAAACGATATAAGTCGCATTATATAAAGAAGAAATACCAATAAATCCAGTCAATGCAAAAATAATAACATTGAGTAAAATTAAAAATTGGTAATTATTGGTTGTCATCAAAAAAAACAAAGTAATTGGTGCAAAGCTAAATAAAAGCACGCTAGTAACTGAAACCGCTGTCAGCACCAAAGCAAAATACTGACCAAAAGTGCGCTTTGAACCAAAAATAATATTAGCAAAGAACAAAGTCGGTAGACAAATTAACAGAGTAATTAAATAGAGTGCTGGTAATTTAACAGCAGAAGATAAAGCTTGCATCCAGCTATGATATGCGCCTATAATTCCGCCATACATAGCAATAAATAGAGAACTACAAACTAGAAGAGAAATTATTTTACTTTGTAATCTCACACCTTGGCGAATTTCTTCTAGGAAAACTTGACGTTCTCGCAGTAATTCAATTAGCACTGCAAAGTATTTTACACCACCGGATTTGCGCTCAATCATTTTATCCTCAGATATTATTCAGAGTAATCACCACCAGAACCAAACTTCCAACTATCAACCCAACGATGCCAATAATATTGTTGTTGAATTGGTAAATTTTTAACTACTATTTCTAACATGGGATGGAGAGAAAACAAGCTAGTATATACACCTAAATTAACGTAATGTAACATCCAATCTAGTAAACTGATTAAACCGACTTGGGGGATAATTTTAGCAACTAATAGGGGATGGGATAAACCAGTTTTTAACAAAGTTTTTGTTAACGCCCCAAACTGAACAACATCTTGTAAAAAGGGTTTTAAAACAGGTGTTCCTAACTTCTGCATTTCTTCAAATACAGCAGAGAGGAGTTGGTTAATTTGTGCAGGTGGAATTTGTTGATTTACACCCACACTCATTGCCTTTTGAAATAACCAAGTCACACTCAAACTCGGTTGATAAGGTTGCAGCATTGATAAAGATTGATCAGATAATTGTTCAGTTATCAATGCTTCTTCAATGCCAAAAGTTAACCTTTGTAAATGACGAACCATAGCCCCAAAACCACCAAAACTTAAAGGTGATTGATTACCGCTACTATCTCCCACTGGTAAAATCCGATTCCAAGGAGTTTGGAGAGGACTTTGGCGATAACTGGGAAAGAAACCAAACAACGCCCGTTTAAAGTTAAGTTGATTAATTTCTACGCCTTGATATTGTGGTAAAAGGCGTAAATATTCCTCAAATAAATTTTCTAAACTCAAACGTTGTGGATGTGCATCCATATAGGTAAATAAATAAGTTGTTCTCCCATCCTTAGCTGGAAAAGCTTCCCAAAAGTATTGACATTGATTTTGCAAAGCCGTGAAAGATAACAACAAATCCCCTGAGTTATTTTCCGGAAAACCTTCAGCACAACTTCCCACAACTAAACAAAGTGCATCTGGTTTTTTTCCTTGACGTGCTTGTTGACTGATGGGAGAAAGATTTCCCATTGCATCCAGTAACAATTTACCTGTAAATTGATTATTGACTTTGACTCCATTACAATGAACCACTACATTACTAAAAGGCGTGTTTTCAAATAACTGGCCTCCAGCAGCAAGAAAACGAGTTTTGAGGGTTTCTAATAGATAAATAGGATCTACACCGATGTTGAGAACATTCTCTACCCAAACTTCTGTACCACCTTGAAAGCTAACTCGTGCGGGATTATATTCAGTAACTATAGTTCTGGCTAATTCTGTTTCTGTCAACAAATCTAATTCTCTAAATACTGCTAATTCTTGACGAGAAATATTCCATTCCTGTTCTCTTCCGCGCAAAATTCCCCTTTCCAGCAACGCTACACGCACACCCCGCACAGCTAAAGCACAACCGATCAAAATTCCCAATGTTCCACCACAGATAATTACATCCCAGTCCACAGCGTCTAAAGGTTCAGGGTTTTCTGTCACCACATTGGGGATGATTGGGTTATCGGTTCGCAGAGATGTTAAAATGCTATCTGTGCGACGTAAACCGCCTAAAACATCGCCTGGAAGTTGGGAAAGAATCTCTTCGGTTAAAGACATAAAAGTTGTTAGATAGTGTAATTGTTAAGATTTTTGAAGCCAGTTATAATTTAACAGAAGATTATTAACAAGTTAAATTTTAAGGATTATGGAAAGTCAATTTTCTTGGACTCAGCAATGGTATCCTCTTATTCCTATCAGTTATTTAGATTCACAGCAACCGACTTCTGTCAACCTGCTGGGTAAAAAGTTAGTAATTTGGAGAGATAACCATCAAAACTGGGTGGTGATGGATGATGCTTGTCCTCATAAATTAGCGCGGCTATCTCTGGGAAAAATCAAGGAAGATGGAACACTGATGTGTAGACATCATGGTTGGTGTTTTAACAGCGAAGGGAAATGTACAAAAATTCCCATGTTAGCAGGGAGTGAAGCGGAAGTGACTGCTTGTAAAAGTGATCGCTCGCAAGTTACAACCTATCCGACAAAAGTAGCACAAAATTTACTCTGGGTATGGCCTGATCATAGTGTAACAGCATTTACAGACTGTACAGCTAAAAAACCAGCCACCACACCAGAAACAGAACTTGATATTGATGCCATAGACTGGTATATGTTTGAAGCACCTGTGGGTTATACCGTATCAGTTGAAAGTAGCTTAGATCCTTCCCATGCTCAATTTTTACATGAAGGAATTGGATCTTTTTCACCAGAAAAAACCGTACCTATCCAGCAGTTTGAAAATGTAGGAGAAATCACAAGTCAAGGTGGTTTTACTCTCAAACATAGCGGATATAATGTGTTAAATAAAGATATGGAAGCTATACGGAAGTTTACGCCACCTTCTGCAAATACGACTATATATAAATATGCCAACGGCAAAAGTAACTTATTTCAATTATACTTTGTACCAACCAAACCAGGTTATTGTCGGTACATAGTCAAGTTTTTAACGGGAATGAATTCTGGTTCTAAAAATTGGTTTTTCAATCTACTTCCCCAATATTTACAAACAGGATTAAAACATATATCTGGTTACAAGCTTGGTGATCAAGATTTAGCGATGATGCACTCTCAAGAAACCATTGAATCATCATTACAAAAACCTTGGCAGAAAGCTTATTTTATGCCAGCTAAATCAGATGTAGGTATCGTCACTTTTAGGAAATGGTTAGATGAATTTGCTGGAGGGAGTCCGGCTTGGGAAGGAGATATAAAAACCAGTTTTCAAGAACTAGATGATCAGCAATTATTCGATAGATGGAACAGACATACAAAGCATTGTCCTAGTTGTCGAAATTCTTTACTGTTCATAGAAAAAGCCCAAGGAATTTGTACCACCAGTATCGGAGTGTTTGCCGTTTTGGCATTGCTGTTAATTTTAATAAATGTGCCTGTACAATTGGCAGTAATATCAACTATTATTGCTGTTGTTAGTTGCTTGGCATTTTATTTATTAGATGATTTAAGACATCGTTTTTTAAGCAGCGTTTCTAAACGAGGGATACCTTGGTTGAAACTTTATGATAATTAGGTGAAAAACTAATATCTGGTTTAGATTTGCTATCCAAAATGTTGATTTAGTGGGTGTGCTGCTCGATCTTTCATAACTTCTTCTAGCATCGCATCTACTGATTCAGGATCATCAGCGAATAATCCCAGTAAACGGTCTTTTGCTGGTTCTGTTGCTGCTAGTTTATCAATTGCGTAAGCAATCAACTGTGACAAGTCTAAATTATGGGATTTTGCCAAAGTAAGGGCTTTTTCAAGGGTTTTTTGGTCGAGTTGTAGTTCTATTTTTTCTACATCACATTTTACCATGAGCTAAACCCTCCAGTGCAGATGTAAAAGCTTCTGTATTAACCATTTTAGACTGAGTAAGTGCAACCTCAGCAGCTTGACCCAAAACCATATCTTCTAATTCTTTGATCTGATAAATTAATTCAGGATTCTGCTTAATCATGTCCAGTAATATTTCAGCGTATGATCTTAATGGTTCTTCTCTTTCTTTTCTTGCTTGTTCATTTAGTCTTTTATCCTTTAATATTTGCTCATTCAAAAATACTTTAATCACTGACCCTTCTGCTAAAAAAGCAATGTTAGGATGTAGAGATGCAAAAGCCAAAATCACCTGATCTTGATAACCTTGTTGATTCTCGCATACCCAGACATTCATCAATTTTGTACCTAGAGGAAGTGAATATGAGAATTGATTATTACCAACACTATCAGCAGCATGAAGATGGGTAGTATGTTCTATTGTGACTTCAATTTCATCGGTATCAACAATAGGTGATAGAGTTACTAGTGTAATTTTATGTTCTGGATCTTCAAAATAAAGTTTTACTTCATCAAGACAAAGTTCATCACCACCAAATTCTTGATCTTCAATGGTTGATACCCCTAGTAACGTTTGTCCAATAGGAAATTCATTGATTGCCATATTTATCATGCTTTTTCCTTGCTTGCTTGAGAATTTTGATAGCAGTTTCCGCGTCTGGATCTCCCGTAGCAGCTAAATTAGCCAACTCTCCCACCCTGGTATTTTGATAATCGCTGCGTAACTGATTAACCTGTCCTTGTCCTCCACCACGTTCACGAATAGCATCAGCAATGATGTCATCTTTAATATTAACAAGATTGCCAAGTTTCTTCATTCCACCAGGTGTGAGTTTAATACCCTCCTGTTCATCCATTGCGTAAATGCTAATTGAGTTATATGATTTGGGTAAATTTTATACAAAAAACATAGCATTTATGCTAATAAATTATTTCAATTACTTAATATTATTTAATGAACAGGGAATTGATAACCAATTTCTTTGATGATTTGGGTATCTAGTTTATTAATTTTTTTGTTGAAAGAATTATTAAAACCTAATTCAAAATACCCCTACCTTATCCACCTTTTCCCAAGGCAATTCTATATCACTCCTGCCCACATGACCATAAGCAGCAAGCTTACGATAAAAACCACCTTTAGTTAATGAAGGTAAAAACCTTAAATCAAATTTTTTAATAATTCCTGCTAACCGAAAATCAAAATGTTTCTCTAAAATTGCTGTAATTTCCTCATCAGAAATCTTCCCAGTTCCAAAAGTTTCTACCTGCACACTCACAGGTCGAGAAAGCCCAATAGAATAACTTAATTGCACTTCACACTCATCAGCTAATTTAGCAGCAACAACATTTTTAGCTGCATATCTGGCAGCATAAGCACCAATTCTATCTATTCTAATGGGGTCTTTGCCACTTAAAGCTGAACCGCTATGTTTAGAATATTCACCATAGGTATCAATAGCGTTTTTTCTACCTGTTAAACCTGCATGGGTAGTCGGTCCACCAGTAATAAATTGTCCATCAGGATTGATAAATATTCTAGTTTTGGCATCAGGTTTAATTTTCTCATTTGCAAATACAGGATGAATGACAGTTTCTCGAATATCATTTTGTAATTGCTGTAAATCAGGTTCTGTACGTTGATTTTGACTAGCGATAACTGCAATACTGTGAATTCTATAAGGTTGACGATTTTTATATTCCACACCCACTTGAGTTTTACCGTCTGGAGTCAGATATGGGAGGATTTTCTGCTTTCTCACTTCACTAATTTGTCTAGCTAATTTATGTGCCAACCAAATCGGTAAAGGCATAAAAGTATAAGTTTGATTACAAGCAAAACCAAAAACCGTAGCCTGATTAGTAACAGTAATTTTCTCTATTTCCGCATCAGATAAAATCTTTTCATCAAATAAATGATGGTCTTCTGGAGGTAATTCTGTCAAACTAGTTAAAATACTACAATTTTTACCATTAAATTCCGTTTGTTGATAACCGACTTGTTCAATTACCTGCCTAGCTATGTTAGTAAAATCAACATTAGCATTGGGTTCAAATCTGGCAGCAATAAAAACAATACCTGTAGAAACTGCACATTCGGTAATGATTCTACCATAAGGATCTTGTTGTAAAAATCGGTCTATAATGGCATCACTAATCTGATCACACAGTTTATCAGGATGTCCTTCCGTCACAGATTCCGATGTAAACATAAAATCTTCTTTCATAAAAAAATCCTTCTATTTCCTCTGCGGTTCGTTACTATCATTATTTAATTTATTTTTTTAGTTTCTTCATTCACCAATAACGGCAAAACTGCACCACCAGTAATTACAGCAGCATCTACAATATTCAATGGGGCAATTTTCAACAAACTCCGTAACTGCGGCACAGTTAAAGCTAACAATTGAATCCCAAAAGAACCCAAAATAGCTGTTTTTAAATAAGGATTCGGTGGTAATTTTTCTTTACTAAAAATACTGTGTTTTTCAGAACGACTACTAATAGTATGTAATAGTTGTCCTGATGTTAAAGTCATAAAAGCTAAGGTGCTGGCTTTAGGACTAATCCCATATTTAAAAATACCGTAACCATAAGCAGCTAAGGTACTAATTGATATAGCAGCAGACTCAAACACAATTCTGCCAAAGTCGGTATTTTTAATAATTGGTTCATGAGGATTACGAGGTGGTTGATTTAATACGTCTGGTTCTGGTGCTTCCATAGCTAAAGAAAGTCCAGGGAAGATGTCAGTTACTAAGTTCAACCAGAGAAGTTGAATTGCATTTAAAGGTTCACCAATACCGACTGCGGTAGCGGTGGTCATCACCATGATTTCGCTGAGATTTGTTGCTAAGAGAAAATGCACAGATTTTCTGATATTGTTGTAAATTGTTCTGCCACGACTGACAGCAATCATCATTGTTTCTAATCTGTCATCTTCTAAGACAATATCCGCAACTTCACGGGCAACATCTGTTCCTTCTTTACCCATTGCCACACCGACTTGGGCAGCTTTTAATGCAGGTGCGTCGTTAATACCATCACCAGTCATAGAGACGACTTTACCAGATGTCTGCAATGCTTGAACTATTTGTAATTTATTACTGGGACTAATACGGGCAAAAACGTCTACTTTGTCGCTGAGTGCTGCTAATGCTTCAGGGGTGAGATTATTGAGGTTGTTGGAGTCGAGAATTTCTAATTGGGGATGTCGATTTAATTCTAATTCTTTGGCGATCGCATAAGCTGTAGGACTTTGATCTCCGGTAATCATCACCGTATCTATTCCTGCTTGATGGAAGTCTGCAATTAATTTTTTTGTCCCTGTTCTTAGAGGATCTGCCATCCCTACCAAACCCAACCAAATTAAATCTGATTCATGATTATTGCTGTTGTCACCTTCCTCAATATAACCATAAGCTATTGCTAAAACTCGCAAAGCTTTTCCTGCCATACGATCATTTTCCATCTCCATTTTCTGCCGATCTTCTGCTGTTAAAGTTACTATTTGCCCGCTTTTCATCCATCTGTGGCAGAGTTGTAAAACTTCGGCAGGATTCCCTTTAACAGCTACCATTTGATTATGATTATGTGTAACGTGAATTGTACTCATCAAGTTACGTTTTTCTGAACGCAAATTAGTTTGCAATAAGGGATATTTTTCTCTCAACGCTATGATATTTACTCCTGCACTAATGGCGGTGTAAATTAAAGCATTTTCTGTTGCTGAACCAGTAACTACATATTCACCATCATTTTTTTGATTAACTTCACTCTCATTACAAAGAACCGAAATATGAATTAATTTTAATAATTCATTGTTGGTATAGGGATCAATAGTTTCTTCCCCAGCAATAAAATCTCCATTAGTTACTTGAATATGTTTACTGTCGGTGACAATTTCCACTACCGACATTTTATTTTCTGTGAGTGTCCCGGTTTTATCTAAACAAATTGTCTGCACCGAACCTAACGCTTCTACTGCATTTAAACTGCGGACAAGAACGTGATTTTCTCGCATATCACGAATGCCTAAAGCTAGGGTAGTTGTAGCAATAGTTGGTAAACCTTCGGGAACTGCTGCGACTGCTAAAGATATAGAAGATTGCAACATTGGCAATAAACCATATCCTCGGAAGAGTCCCATACCAAAGACTAAACCACATAATCCCATGCCAATAAAAACAATTTGACTACCTACTTGATCTAATTGTTTAGCAAGGGGAGTTTGGGTTGTTGTTGCTTCACCAACTAGTTGCTGAATTTTGCCCATTTCGGTAAAGTTACCTGTAGCAACTACCACCGCTAAACCCTGTCCATTAATCACTAATGTGCCTTTATAAATCATATTTAAACGATCTGCTAAAGGCACATCTTCACCATTTAAAGATGTAGTAATTTTAGTTATGGGCAAACTTTCTCCAGTTAAAGCAGACTCATCAACATTTAAATTATCTGCTGCAATGATACGGGCATCTGCGGCAATATAACTACCAGGTTTAAGAACTAAAATATCTCCTAAAACTACATTTTCCGTGGGTATTTCTGTTTGATGATTATCTCTAATTACTAAGGTTGATGTTTCAGCCCGATTTTTCAGGGAATTAATAATCCGTTCTGACTGACTTTCTGTAGTATAACCAATAGCAGCATTTAATCCCACCACACCCAAAATTACTACAGCATCAATCATTCCCCCAGTAGCAATAGAAATACCAGAGGCGATAACTAATAAAGCAACTGGTAAGGATTTAAACTGCTCAAGCAACATAGCCAATTCAGAACGTTTCACTGTTGTTGATAACAGATTCTTGCCATATTTATTGAGGTGCTTAGTAGCAGTTTCACTGGATAATCCATCAGTATTTGAAGTATTGAATAATTTTAAAATTTTTTCTACGGGCATCAAATGCCAGTTTTGGCTTTTTTGCTCGTGCTGGGCAACAAGTTGTTTATTTTGTTGATATTTTGTTTGATATTTTGTAGTTTCTACCAATTTATTGCCATCAGTAAAACCGGACTTATTTTGATAATCAAATAAGACCTTCTGAATTAAAAAGCCTATTTCTCTATAGCTAATATCCTGATTAAAAATAACCAAAATATTGCCAGTTAATATATTAGCAGAAACATTTTTGATTTCTGGAAAATTGACAAGCGACCGCTCCAAATAAATTTTTAGAGACTGTGAACGATAAAGTTCATTGATTTTAAATCTAGTTCTCCCTTTGATACTCGTGTGTATTGGTTGAATCACTACTCCGTTGCTCCTGAAATTCCATTGAAACACTATTAATTGATAAACTTGTTAATTGTTCTTCATCCTCATAATTCAGTCGTGTAAAAATATCGAAAGCATACCAGGCTAATACATACCAAGGCATTTCATCTAGTTCTAGTCCTTTTCTGAACAATTGCCTAACAGAAATTAAAGCAATTCCTAGAGGCAATATAACCCGTAAATCAGCAGCACCTCCTGTCATTCTTCCCACATCAGCATTGATATCAGATATTATATTGATGAAATCTTGCGCTACTTCTGACTTACCATTTCCATTTGTTAAATGATCTG
Source organism: Sphaerospermopsis aphanizomenoides BCCUSP55 (assembly GCF_001586785.1). Classification (GTDB taxonomy): domain Bacteria; phylum Cyanobacteriota; class Cyanobacteriia; order Cyanobacteriales; family Nostocaceae; genus Sphaerospermopsis_A; species Sphaerospermopsis_A aphanizomenoides_A. The sequence goes on along the minus strand of NZ_LUFH02000051.1, from coordinate 12,312 downwards.
GGTAAGTTCTTGAACTAAAACTATCTCCTGTTTCTCTTTTAGCATCTGCTCTTGCTTTTTCAAAAGCTTGTCCTATTTCTGCGACTGAATCCTTCAACCTTTCAGACAAAATTATACTTTCTTTAATACTATTTTGAACCACAGGTTGTTTCACCGCTGAGGCAATAGGTAGAATTAATGGTGAAAAAATTATTGCTGTCAAACCTTCAAAAATTGTGTCTAATGTAGATGCCATTTTTAATCTCCATCATTACCACAAGATGTAAACCATATACCAGTGTAATTTTAAAAGACCTTCTTTCCCTCAGCCTTAAGTTACAGAGTTATTGAGTTACCCATAACCAAAATAAATATTTTGTTTATAAAATTATTTCTTTGGTTATATCCCCTTCAGTTTATTTATTGAGGAATTATACCTTTAGATTCATGCAACATTAATCTAAAAATATTAATACTAAAAAAGCTCTTCAAATTTACTTACTAAAAATAGATCAATGACAAATCCAAAAGGCCGTAATCAACAAATTGAGCAGTTACGTACACTGATTAAAGATATTGATTATGCAATGTTAACCACAGTCGATGATGATGGTAGTTTGCATAGTCGCCCCATGTCTATCTTCAGTGAAATTGATGCTGATGCTATACTTTGGTTTTTTACCTCTGCTGATTCTCATAAAGTATTGGAAATTGAACATCGGCAACAGGTGAATGTCAGCTTGTCTTCACCTGATAAAGAGCGATATGTTTCTATTGTAGGTACAGCGGAACTGGTAAGAGACAGAAATAAATTACAAGAAAAATGGCAACCAAAATTACACACTTGGTTTCCTCAAGGATTAGATGAACCGAATCTGGCTTTGCTGAAGGTGAATATCAATAAAGCAGACTATTGGGATAATCCATCTTGTTCTAGATCACAAACAATTAATTTGTTAGAACTTGTACACCGTTAAAGCAATTCTTGGAAATTTATCCTTTATAAAAAAATTACCGAATTGTCAGATAAGGGAAATTGAGTCATGAAAAAACAGCAAATAGTCATGGCTGTTCTGTTAACAGCAAGTGTATTTACAGTTACATCGGGACAAAATATTGCTTTATCTCAGTCAAATTTACCTCCCATTAAATTAACTCAAAATAATGTGAGTCAACGTGACCAGCAGTTTGTAACTAAAGCTAATCAGGGCAACTTAGCTGAAATTGAATTAGGACAGTTAGCAGAACAAAAGGCTGATAGTAATGAAGTAAAAACATTTGCACAACGTATGGTGAAAGATCATACACAATTAAATCAAGAACTCCAAGACTGGGCTAATCAAAAAGGTGTTACTTTACCTTCAGATATTGGTAAAGAAAATAAACAAATAAAATCCAATTTAGAAAAGTTGCCTGGTGCTGAGTTTGATCAAGCATATATCCAGCAGATGGTAGCAGACCATAATAAGGACATTTCTCTATATCGTCGTCAATCTCAACAAGGTGATGATCAAGATTTGAAAAATTGGGCAACAAAAAATTTGCCACTTTTGCAAGATCATTTAACACAAGCTCGTTCTATTCAAGATAGCCTCACAGGACGCGGTAGAAAATGAGGCAGGCAGAAGGAATAATTTTATAGTTTGTAGTTAGCATGAAGGCATTGACTACAAACTTTTATTAGTTTATTATTTTTGGTTTGGCATTAATTACCGTTCATTTTGGGCATGAGTTTGTTCGATATGCTGAATTAAGCTTTCTGCCATTTCTACCGCAATGATTATTAATTTCTGTTCCATATTTCCATGGCCTCCAGCATCACTAATTTGGGGGTAAATGTGAGGGTTAGATAGCATAGCTGCCAGCAATTGCGACGCTGTTTTTTTCAATTCATCAGTTTGTATATTCATGCACCTATCCCTGCCAATCTAAGGGCGGTTCAATCAAAGTTTCTGAAGATTTACCAGCACGCACACCAGGTTTATCAACTATTTTTACAGTGCTGGCTTGGGGTCCTTCATCACCTTGTTCTAGAGAAAAATTCACACCAGTACCTATTTCTAAACGGTCAAAGTCATTATGTAAAACGCTATTGTGATGGAAGTATATTTCCCTGCCATCTAAAGTTTTCAGGAAACCATAGCCATTTTCTCGAAATAATTTAGTCACAAAACCTGTAGTTTCTTGTGCTTCTGGATATCTGTTAGCTTGCTCACTGGCACGTTGCCGTTGAGTAATTTTAGTTAACTGCTGACGCATGGCATCAAAAGTTTCTCGAATCACTGCATCTAGCGGTTGATATTGGATACCCTCACCGGGATTTTTTTCTGCTGCTAGTTCATGACCAGGGGGAACAGTCAGATCAATTCTGACTCGATAAGGAGAACCACTCCGGGGTCGGTCATGTATTTTTTCAATGGCAATATGGCAGCTATTGATGTAATTACAAATATGCTCTAACTTGGCTATTTTTTCATGAATTAAAGTATCAATTGCTTCGGATTTTTCTAGATTGCGATAAGTGATTTCTGGAGGTATTTTCATGTTTATGATCAGTAATTCGCAGGACTTGGAAGAATCCTATAATTCTAGAAAATCAGCCATATTTTTACCTCTATCTATAGACAAAATAATATTAACTCAACTCTCTCACTGAAGGTTGAGTTTAATTTTGAGATATTGCTGAATAATTAACCTAAAAACAACTTATAGGCAGGATTTTGGCTTTCATCCCAATAGCGATAACCCAAGGAATCAAGAAATTCTTGCCATTGTGCCATTTCATGGGGTGGTACTTGCATTCCGACGACAATTCGCCCATAATCTGCGCCGTTGTTGCGATAATGAAATAAACTAATATTCCAGTCAGGAGACATAGAACCAACAAATTTCATTAATGCACCAGGACGTTCAGGAAATTCAAACCGATATAATAATTCATTGTCAGCAAGGTGAGAATGTCCGCCTACCATGTGCCGTAAATGTAATTTTGTTAATTCATCATCGGTTAAATCAATTGTTTTTAACCCATTAGCTTCAAATTTGGCAACTATTTTGGCTGCATCGGCGCGATTTTCAATTTGCACACCGACAAATATATGGGCTTCTTTATTATCTGCAATGCGATAATTAAATTCTGTCAAATTCCTGTTATCAATACATTCACAAAACTGACGCAGACTTCCTGGTTTTTCGGGAATATTCACCGCAAAAATAGCTTCTCGACGTTCTCCAAATTCTGCCCTTTCTGCTACGAAACGCAAGCGGTCAAAGTTCATGTTAGCACCGCAAGCCACAGCAACAAGGGTTTCTCCTTGAATTTGTTCTCGTTCTGCGTAGGCTTTAGCAGCTGCAACAGCCAATGCCCCCGCAGGTTCTAAAATAGAACGGGTATCCTCAAACACATCTTTTATTGCTGCACAAGTAGCATCCGTATCCACCAAAATGATTTCATCTACATATTGCTGACACAACCGGAAGGTTTCTTCCCCCACTTCCCGCACTGCTACCCCATCCGCAAACAAACCCACCTGGGACAAGCGCACCCGATGACCGGCTTTGAGAGATTGACACATAGCATCAGCGTCTACAGGTTCGACACCGATAATTTTGATTTCGGGACGCAACCGCTTCACATAAGCCGCAATACCGGAAATTAAACCCCCACCGCCAATAGCCACAAAAATTGCATGGATAGGTTGTTGATATTGGCGCAGAATTTCCATCCCGATAGTCCCCTGGCCGGCGATGACATCAGGATCATCAAAGGGATGTATAAAGGTTAACCCTTTTTCTGCTTCCAATTGACGGGCGTGGGCGTAAGCATCATCATAGTTATTGCCATGTAGGACAACTTCTCCTCCCCGTGCTTTGACTGCATTTATTTTGACCTGGGGCGTAATTACGGGCATGACGATAATTGCTTTTGTTCCCAAGCGACGGGCGGCTAAGGCTACACCTTGGGCATGGTTGCCCGCAGAAGCAGCAATCACACCTTGTTTCAGTAAATCTGCGGGTAGGTTGACCATTTTGTTATATGCGCCCCGCAGTTTGAAGGAGAAGACAGACTGCATATCTTCCCGCTTCAGCAGCAGTTTGTTGTTGATGCGGTTGGAGAGGTTGGGGGCATATTCCAGTGGTGTTTCCTGGGCTACATCGTAAACGCGGGCGGTAAGGATTTGTACCAGGTAGTCGCAATACATGGGCTATAGATGCAATTTGGGGTTGGATGTTAATTTTACCGCTTGTTGGGTAATTGGGGGTGGGTTTTTGTCATGGGGGCGATCACACCAGCAATTTCAAGAACAGATACAGGGTTTTTGGGTTGTAGTTATTAATGGTGGGTATTGTTGGGTTTCCTTGTGTCAACCCAACCTACAAACCACTACTTTTTAATACCTTTAATAAATGCTGTTCTCGCATCAATAATGGAAGGCATTAAAACACAACTCACCAATAAATTTACATCTAAATCCGGCAATAATTCACTTTGATTAATTTGCTCATAATTATCATTTTTGAGATGATATAGAGACAATTGATTATTTTCCCAAAACCAGACTTCAGTAATATTAAATCTTTTGTATTTTTCTAGTTTATCAATACTCCCACTGGTAATATTAATTTCAATTGCTAAATCTGGATTTGCTTTTTTTTCTCCGATGTAATAAGATTCATCAGGTTCAAAGGAAGCACTTTTTTCTTTTGCGCGACGAGTAGCACTACCTACTGGGATGAAATTTATACCTTTTTCAAAGAGATATGCTTCTATCAAAATAGCGATAATTTTTTTGATATTTTCGTGTTGTTCACCAAGTGTCATAAATTCGATGCACCCATCAAGATAAGTTATCCGCAAATTTCCTGCGTCTGCGGTTAAGGTTTCTATTATTTCAAATTCCTTCCAGGTGTAATAACCAGGTAGAAGAAATCGCTGTTCTGAAATTGCGGTGGTTTTGTCTAAGGTTTGGATAGTCATAGTAATTTTATGGTTATGACTTTAACCTTAATTATAACTCATGGTCAGGTGATAATTCTCAGGTGAGGTGAATGTTTCGGTGGTGTATCTGTGATGGTTCTATTGTCTTCTCTTATTTAGATGATAGTTGGTGATGGTTGGGTGAGATAATGTGAACAGATACAGGGTTTTTGGGTTGTAGTTATTAATGGTGGGTATTGTTGGGTTTTCTCGCGTCAACCCAACCTACGCAGTAATTTTTATGGTCATGAAACTAATTCATCAATTTTTCCTGTTTCGTGATTTTTCTGATTTTGATAAAATTCTTCAAACAAGGTAAAAAATCTATCTACTGCACTTTTTTCATGGGCTGGCAATTTGAATATTTTGCAATAAATTTTCTATTAATTTACGTGCTGCTTCGCTTAATAATTCGGCTAAAATAGTTATTATTCTTGATAATGCTAGTTATCATAAAAAAAAAGATATTTTGGCTCGTATTGAGGCAGAAATGCCAAATATTATTCTAGAATTTTTACCACCTTATAGTCCAGATTATAATTTAATTGAACTGGTGTGGCATTCAGCTAAAGAATATATAGCCCACAGATTATTTGAATCGGTAGAACAGTTAGAGGAATTATTAACTAAATTGTTAAATGAAGGCGGTCTTATTATTAAATGGGAGCGCAAAGTTAAAAATAAAGGTAATGCTGTTTATTCGGTTTAGCTGCACAACAGCTTATTAAAGTCTTCCAACTTATTTCCAGCTTCTATCCATTCGTGTTTTAAAAAATGATTCAAAGATTTTAATTGTTCATAAAACACGTCTGCATTTCCTTGTTTAATCACAAAATTTATTCTTTTCTTGTCATGATAACGCAGCCCTCCCATAATATTCACTCTTCCTCTTCTTCTTTGTCCTGTCACCTTTTTGGAATTACCTTTCTTTCTCCATGTTTTTCTTCTTATCACTCTTAAACTAAATCCACTCTCGTCCCAAAACCATACCTGTAAACGCTCTGGGCTTGATTTTGTTATTTCTAAATATTTGGCTAATTTCTCTTTAAACAACTTACGTTTCTCTGGATTTTGTTTGTCCTCTAGGCTGTACTTTGCCCAAAGGTAAACGTACTTTTTTCTCTCTAAAATTCTCCTTACTTGCGAACTACTTAACTTTATTCCTGTCTCTTTTTCTAGGTATGTCGCTAGTCTTGATGATGTCCATCTGCCAAATTCATATCCATATTCATCAGGGTTCTTCTCAATTACTTCCAACAACAAGTTCTCATATTCTTTTGTTACTTTACGGAAGTTCCCTTCTCTTCTTCCATCTAAAAAACTGTCTATGTTATCCGCATCTCCATGCACTGCCCAATATGCTACTGTTGTATATGCTATGTTTAAAAAATCACTTATCTCCTGGTAAGTTTTTCCATCATTCATCAACAGTAATATTAGTATTTTTTCTCTTACATAAGGATTATCTTGCTCTTTTAAGTGTTTTAATAGCTTTTCTCTCTGTTCTTGAGATAGATGGTTTTTTGCTGGCATAATTCAGAAGCGATAGCTTAGTTATCTAATTCTCTATTATACAATCTAGCTGCACAACAGCTTAGTTGGTGATGTTTGGGTGAGATGATGTGAACACATACAGGGTTTTTGGGTTGTAATAAGTGCGTTATTAATGGTGGGTATTTTTGGGTTTCCTTGTGTCAACCCAACCTACAAACTACTACTTTTTAATACCTTTCATAAATTCTGTTCTTGCATCAATAATAGAAGGCATTAAAACACAACTCGCTAATAAATCTATATTTAAATCTGGCAATAATTCACTTTGATTAATTTGCTTATAATTATCATCTTCAAGATGATAAAGAGACAATTGGTTATTTTCCCAAAACCAAACTTCTGTAATATTAAACCGCTTATATTTTTCTAATTTATCAATACTGCCACTGGTAATATTAATTTCAATTGCTAAATCTGGATTTTCTTTTTTTTCTCCGATGTAATAAGATTCGTCAGGTTCAAAGGAAGCATTTTTTTCTTTTGCGCGACGAGTAGCACTACCTACTGGAATCAGATTTATACCTATTTCACAGGAATATAATTCTAGTAAAAAACCAAGAATGGTTTTAATCATTTCATGTTGTTCACTCAGCGTCATAAATTCGATGCACCCATCAAGATAAGTTATCCGCAAACCTGCTGCGTCTGCGGTTAAGGTTTCTATTGTTTCAAATTCCTCCCAGGTGTAATGGCCAGGTAGAAGAAATTGCTGTTCGGAAATTGTGGTAGTTTTATCTAAGGTTTGGATAGTCATAGTAATTTTATGGTTATGACTTTAATCTTGATTATAGCTCATTGTCAAAGATCCCCGACTTCTTTTCAGGATTTTTCTATCATATCCATAATCAATCTTAGAAGTCGGGGATCTAAATCAGGTGAGGTGAATGTTTTCAGGTGTATCTGTGATGGTTCTATTGTCTTCTCTTATTTACATGATAGTTGGTGATGGTTGGGTGAGATGATGTGAACAGATACAGGGTTTTTGGATTGTAATTTAGTGTTATTAATAGTGGGTATTGTTGGGTTTCTCTGCGTCAACCCAACCTACTTAACTCATATTTCTAAATCCTCATCTAATATTGTTTCAATGTCTCTTGCACCATGAATAACTCGCAAAATATCAACTTCTGATTCAGTGATACGATAAAAAATGAGATATTTTCAATTATAATATTTTAAGGACTTTAATTGATTGTTGTCGAATATCTGCTAAGTTGGGATGGGGAAATTGACAGAGTTTTCCCATAGCTGGAGTTTTAGCTAATTGTTTAAATGTTGTTTCTGCTGCTAGTAAAAAGCTGTCAGAAACGTCTAAACTATCTTCTGCTATGTAGGTAGCTAAATCTATCAAGTCGCGGATAACTTGAGGTCTTTTTTTAATTGCAAACATCATGGCTAAATTGCACTTTGACGTTTGTTGGTTTTTTCACGAACTGCTTGACGAATATCTTCCCAATCTTGAGCAGTCATTTCTGTTGCATTTCCTGAGTTTAATCCTTCTAAGAGCATGGTTTGTAGTCGTTCGTTTGCTCTCTGTTTTTGGTCTTGTCGCACTAGTTCCCGAAAATATTCACTGACGCTGCTGTAACCACCTTGCGCTACCTGTTCTTCTATATAATCACGCATGGTGTCAGGTAAGGAAATATTCATACTTTTCATAATGTGATTTCCTAAATCTACTTTTCTATAATATGGCAGGTTTTGTCATTTTCTGCCATGATAATGAAAATAAGTATTTATAATCCATTAATTTTAGTAGCTAAATATACTTAGACTAATTCTCAGGTGAGGTGAATGTTTTCAGGTGTATCTGTGATGGTTCTATTGTCTTCTCTTATTTACATGATAGTTGGTGATGGTTAGGTGAGATGATGTGAACAGATACAGGGTTTTTGGGTTTTAATAAGTGCGTTATTAATGATGGGTATCGTTGGGTTTTCTCGCGTCAACCCAACCTACGCCGTAATTTTTATGGTCATGAAACTAATTCATCAATTTTTGCTGTTTCATGATTTTTTTGATGTTGATAAAATTCTTCAAGCAAGGTAAAAAATCTATCTACTGCACTTTTTTCATCGGCTGAATGGAAAAGCAGAATACTTGACCATAATTGACCTGTTTCTACATTGAATTTCTGTCTTATCCATTGTAAAAAAGTTTGAAATTCTGTTTCTTCTGCTGTTAAGGGAATACCAATTTCTCGACGGGCAAAATAGTATCCATCTAAAAAGGCTTGGAGGCTAAAAATAGAATTTTTACCTATATACATTGCAGGTCTTTTTTTGATCTTTTGCAGTAAGTTGTAGAGATTATCCATATTTAACTCACTAAATTTTTAGGTTAAAAGTAAGTTTCTGTGATTTGAAACTCTAATCCTGCATCTAAAATAGGTGAATAGAGATTCTGTATCCAGTTTAATCGGGTAATGCCTTGATGGTGAATGTTGTCAAAAACAAGTTCTCCGTCATTTATCTCAATAATAACACCTTCATTATGACCAGTGGTAGCAATCAATTCTCCAATACTATCATCATAAATTCTGCCATAAATTGGATCTTGAGAATTTGTGGAGATTTGAATATGTAGGATGATGTGCTAAAATATAAAAGCAGAGCAGTAAATATTAATTTATCCTCAAGGACAAATCAAATGACTGTTGAAGAAATAATTATAGACAAGGTAAAAATATTACCTCCTGATAAACAACAAGAGGCGTTAGATTTTGTAGAGTTTTTGTTAGCTAAAATGCAAAAGCAAGGGTTATCTAATCAAACCAAAAAATCAGGTATTTCAGCTTTAGCTATGGCTCAAGAATACGTTGGTTGTGTGGAAGCAGCCGATGATTTATCTACTAATAAAGATTATATGGATGGTTACGGTGGATGATGAGGAGATGTGTTTTACTAGATACGGGTCCATTGGTAGCTATAATTAATCGTCGTGACCAGTTTCATGGTTGGGTAACATCACAATGGGATAATATTGAGCCTCCTTTATTAACTTGTGAAGCTGTAATTTCTGAGGCTTGTTTTTTGTTGCGAAATGTTTATGGTGGTCAAGATGCTGTGATAGGTTTGGTGAAGAATGGAGTTATTAAAGTACCTTTTAATTTGGATGATGAAGCTGTAATTATTGGGGAACTTCTCAAGATTTATCAATCTGTTCCGATGTCTTTAGCAGATGCTTGTTTGGTGCGGATGTCTGAACTTTATAATGATAGTTTTTTGTTAACTTTTGATAGTGATTTTCTGATCTATCGGCGCAATAAAAATCAAGTTATTCCGGTAATTATGCCACAATAGGGCGTTTGATTTTGTTCGGGTGATAATTCTCAGGTGAAGTGAATGTTTCGGTGGTTTATCTGTCATGGTTCTATTGTCTTCTCTTATTTACATGATAGTTGGTGATGGTTGGGTGAGATGATGTGAATAGATAGAGGGTTTTTGGGTTGTAATAAGTGCGTTATTAATGGTAGATTATGCTGTATGCTGTTTATTGTTGGGTTTTGCGTCTCAACCTAACCTAGTTGCTAATGATGAGTTAAAATAAAAAATATTGTCTACTCAAGTGGGAAGATTTATGGAGAACTTACTACCTCAAAACATTTTACAATTAAGTATTGCGGAAAGAATCCAATTAGTCCAAGATATTTGGGATAGTATCACTGTAGATGCTGATAATGTAACTATTAGTGATGCTCAAAAAAAGGAATTGGAGAGACGTTTAGAACTTTATTATCAAAATCCTCATCAAGTTTCTAGCTGGGAGGAAGTGAAACAAAAATTTAATCGTTAGTTAATATATGACTTACAGAATTTTCATTACACCAGAAGCAGAACTTGATTTAGAGGATGCTTATAATTGGTATGAACAGCATACTGTTGGATTAGGTTCTGAATTTATTCGTGTTGTTGATGCTAGTTTTTCAACTATTCAACGTAATCCTTTTGCTTGTCCAATTGTTCACGAACAAGTTAGAAAAAAGTTAATTCGCAAGTTTCCTTATGGATTACTTTACATTATTATAGATGAAAAGCGTCAACCCAACCTACTTGCTACGAGTTCAGGAATTATTAGTTACTTTTAACTATCTGTGTGTATAATAAGTAGTACAATCCCTCACTACACACAGTAAAAATATGTCTATTAAAGAAGAAATTACAACACGCCGCGCCAAAAGTATAATATTAAATCATTGGATTTATAACTATCTACCATTTGGTACAATATTTTCAGGAATTAGGCTCTCCTCTTTTACCCCTATTTTACTTTGGGGATTGACATGGTTAACACTTTGGAGTATTTCTTCTACTGTTTCGCCTTGTCATAGAGAAAAGTATAGAGTTGGTCAACTTCTTTGTATTAAATTCTTGAGCGATAAATACCCTGAACAATATAAACCAGGTAGAAGGTTTATCAATAAAGATGATTATGAAGAGTGGTTGATTAACAAATATTATGAGGTAGACAAAGGTGCGGCAGCTAAACAGTTTTTTGATTTATTAATGTTGTTAAATCTCCCCGGATTAATGGGTGGAGTTGTTAGTGCGTATACTATTCAATCGGCAAGAAAGAAACAAGAACAAATTAGCAATGAAGAATAAGTTAACACTTACCTAAAAATACTTTTACATTTTAATTCAAAGGCCAAGGTATTTTTTGTTGCAAGTCTAAGCAATTAATTGATTCTTCAGCAAAAGGATTTGGTAAGCAGTATAATTTTCCTCTAATTCTTGCAATAACGCCTGATATATTTTCACAAATATCTGAATTTTCTATAAAAATACCAGGATCTTTGACACGAGACCTTTGTTCATTAAAACCAACTCATTCTAAAAGTGTTTGCCAACCACGAGTTTTTGCGTGCTTTACTTTTAGTGGTTCAATATCTGTTGATTTTAATGGACACTGAAAATAACATTGATTACCAAAAACTAGAGAAACTAAATTACTTGGAGATATCCAACCTTGATGTATATCCAGCGCAACTAAGTAAGGTTGATATTTTTGAGTTTTGTTCCAATGTTTTCTTTTTTTTGCTTTTTCTTCCAATCTAAACTTAAGTTCATTTTCAAACTTTTCCTCTGGAATTATAAATGCATCTGTAACACCACCTGCATAGTAACCACTTTTTCCGTGCATAGATTTACTGAAGTTCACTTTACAACCGCAAATATTATGATTTTGCGGGAGTGATTTTTCATCAATAGTGAGAATTGTTTTCTTAAATTCATCAATAAATTTTCCTACTATTTCTTATTGTTCTTCTCTCTCTTTACTGTTTACAACTGGTATATAACATTCACGTGAGATTTGAATTTCGATCCAAAAAGGACTTTTTTTAATCAAGCTTCTAATAGAGTCTGCTATCTCAGATGTTGTCTCATCACCACTAATTCTGGCAACTTCAATCAGGAATTCCCGTCCTTCTTTGACTACACACATATCTGGACTTTTTGTAGGCCACTCAGGAGTATTATCAGGAATTAACGAGACAGAAAATCCCAGTTTTCTAAATTCGTTAGCAAAGAATAGTTCAGAACTTAAAGAATATAATTTGTTCAAATTTGTTGTATCTGCAAATTTTTCTTGAATATTTGAGCAATTAGCATATTTTAGTTGTTCAGCTAAGTATATTATTTCCAATAAGTTCAATAAATCTGTTTCATTCTCTCCAAAATGCTCAGAGATATTATAAAGGTTACTTAATTTTTGACTAAATGCCCAATTAAAAATTTCAGGTATTAAAATCATTTGAAGATTTAAAAATAATATGGATTTTATTTTAACAATATCATATT
>NZ_LUFH02000050.1 GCF_001586785.1 Sphaerospermopsis aphanizomenoides BCCUSP55 | reverse complement strand
ACACCCCACACCCCACACCCTACACTCTCTAAAATGTACTGCCTTCTTCCTGTAAAAATTCCTCTTCTTCAGAGGTAGATACACGCCCTAAGATTTGATTACGATGAGGAAAACGCCCAAACCGGGCAATAATTTCTTTATGCCTAAACGCATACTCTATAGGACTAGCACTATCAGGATCGTGACTAAGCTGCTGAAATAATTTAATGCACTTGCGCTGGTGTTCTAAATTTTCACTGTGTTCAAAAGGTAAGTAAATAAACCAACGTTGTACAGGCAGCAATTCCCGGTCATAACCTTGTGCAACAGCGTGTTGTGCTGCTGAGAGTGCTTCCCAGTCAGTTGCAAAGGCTTGGGGGGTGTTGCGAAACATATTTCGGGGAAATTGATCTAGCAGCAGAATTAAAGCTAAACAGGTTTCCGGTGTGTTTATCCAATCGTCTAAGTATCCCTGTGCAGCTTTTTGGTAATCTGAAAAAAACCGAGTCTGTATTTCTCGGTCTATATCAGGTTCTTTGCTAAACCATAGTTGTCGGGGTTTACCGTAACCTAGTTCATCAGGATGACCAAACCAAAATTCCAAAATAGCTTTTGCCTGTGACATTACTGTTATTGACTATTACAAAGCACTTGTCGCATTTTACGCATATTCGCTGGTAATTCCAAGTTTATTGCTTGTTGAATAAAAATTGAGGGGATGGGAATATTCGGTGTTGCTTGCACTGTATAGGCTAATAGCGTACCATTACCCAAGTCTTGCAGTTCTAATTTGGCGTGAAAATCCTCAAAGCTACCCTTTTCCATGCGAAATTGAATTTGCTGCCCTATCACCTCAACAACGTTGAGATAAATTTCTACTTGGGCTGTGAAAATTAAAAAAGCTTTTTGTGCCGCTTGATACAGACGTTTGACATCACCTTTGCCTAAAACTTCGCTTTTGGTAATGTCAGGAAAATATTGTACCCACCGAGGGTAATCTGTAAGCTGCTGCCATACATTTGTACGTACTAAGGGTAAATACATCCACGCGGTGACAGCACCACCCCAGATTGTATGCGATCGCGGTTGCAGCAAAATCTCACCCTGTATCAACATCCTTTGCTTGTCTTGATTCCAGAGCATATTTGTACCTTTATTATTGGAGTCTGAGATATCAAACGCAGACATAGTGATTTTAGTTACTCCTCAATTAAGAGTTATCAGTGAACTTTCTTCTCGTTTAGCTGCTATTTCCCTGAGATTTACCCATCTTGAAATGCGTCAGGTTTCAGTAGGGGTCTAAATGACTGTAAATAAAACTTGGTAACTGAATATATATGGCAGGGAATAGGGAACTCTTAACAGAAACCAGGATTGAAAGTCTTTTGGTCTTCGTGTTTTCTGATCACTGTCTGTTTTCATCCATTGACAAATGCCATAACTGATTCCCATCATCCACCAAACTAGGAGCTGTAAACCATCAAATTTTGATAAATTTTACTCCTCTAAATTTTAATTACAGTTGAATTTTTGGAATTATGCACTTTACAAATTTACCATGATATGTATTAACATAATTTTGTCGTTTCAGACTTTTGGTAATTGTTGGTTTGCACTTTCTTTGAACCAAACCTACAAAAACTCTTCACCGAAAAGTATTGGGTCGTGATGCGTCCCACAGTTAGGACAATCCCACTCCCATGTTGTGTAAATTAGTTATAATTTTGGCATCTGTGCAGAAATTCTCAAAAATATCTTTCTCCCTACTTCCTACCACTTACACCCTGTCTCGACCGGAAATTTTTTGACCTGCTGAAATTGAGAGGAAAATCAAGTGAATCAATCTTATATCAATCGCAAATTAACCCAAATACTGGGCATTCTTTTGGGTATGGGAATAGCCCTATGGACACTCAGAGGCTTGGGAATTCTCACTTTTGTTCCTGGTGGTGTAATTTGGCTGTTGTTGTTCGGAGCGATCGCATTAGGTATTTTTGGTTACTTTCAACGCAGATGGTGGCGTTTTTAATATCTATCACCGGGTATAAGCAAATAAATACATTTATATATAAATTTATATATAAACTTATAAGAAATAGCAGAAATATACACAATGATAAAATATATATGTACTGTTTGTGGATATGAATATGACCCCGAAATAGGTGATCCTGATAGTGGCATAGAACCAGGAACAGCCTTTGAAGATATCCCTGATGATTGGGTATGTCCAGTTTGTGGTGCAGTAAAATCAGATTTTGAAATGGTGGAAGAGTAAAGGGTTTAGGGGTGTAGGGGTGTAGGAGAGAAAAATAAATTCTTCCTACTGAACTACTAAACTCCTGATAGCGCAGCGTGGCGTAAGCCATACTACTGAACTACTGATAGCGAAGCGTGGCGTTAGCCATACTCCTGAACTCCTATAGTATAGGACTTACGCAAAACAACGAAAGATAAAGGTTTTGGAATGGTAGGGTGATGGTGAGATAGATAGGAGGAAAACCCCTACACCCTTACACCCTTACACCCTTACACCCAGCCCTGACGACAGATTCTGTGCGTAAGTCCTGTAGTAAAGTAGGTGTTATTGAAAAATTATTGAAGTTGTTACCCTTGCAAATTGTAGTTATTGGTGGTGGGGCAGCAGGTTTCTTTGGTGCGATCGCCTGTGCCGAAGCTAATCCTCAAGCCCAAGTTACTGTAATAGAAGCCAGTCGTCAACCACTGGCAAAAGTTCTCATTTCCGGTGGGGGACGCTGTAACGTCACTCACGCTTGTTTTGCTGCTGAAGAGTTAGTGCAGAATTACCCCAGAGGTGGTAAAGCCTTGCGGGGTGCTTTTACTCGTTTTCAACCCTTAGACACAGTAGCTTGGTTTGCCGCACATGGTGTAAATTTGAAAACAGAAGCAGATGGACGGATGTTTCCCATTACAGATCGTTCCGAAACCATTGCCGAATCTTTAATCAAGGCTGTAGCTATTGCTGATGTAGAACTTAGTATTGGTACACCTGTAATTTCTGTAAACCGAAAAAACGAGGGTTTTGAAATTGTTCTCAAATCAGGAGAAACTCTAGATTGCCATCGCTTACTTTTAGCTACAGGTAGTAATTTAATCGGTCATAAAATCGCTAGAGAATTAGGTCATCAGATTGAAACCCCTGTTCCTTCCCTATTTACTTTCAACATTCCTGAACCCAAGTTTCGAGCCTTAGCAGGAATTAGCGTTAATCCTGTAAATATACGTTTAGCAGTTGCAGGTAAAAACCCATTACAACAAACAGGACCCTTGTTAATTACCCATTGGGGTGTGAGTGGTCCAGCAGTGTTGAAATTATCCGCTTGGGGTGCAAGAATTCTCCATGAAACCCGTTATCAAGGCAAATTATATATTAATTGGTTGCCCAACTTGCCACAAGCAGAAGTTAGACAAAGGCTGTTAAATGTAAAACAAGAATGGGGCAAAAAAGCGATCGCTCTCCATCGCGGAGTAGACTTACCTCACCGTCTCTGGCAATACTTAATCGCTCGTATCGGTATTACCACTGAAGACCGTTGGGCAGAAATATCCAGCAAAACCTTAAATCAGCTAGTTCAAGAAATCTCTCAGGGAGAATATTTAATTAATGGCAAAGGTGCTTTTAAAGAAGAATTTGTTACCTGTGGTGGGGTAAACCTCAAAGAAGTGAACTTTAAAACAATGGAAAGTAAATTAGTTCCTGGTTTGTACTTTGCTGGGGAAATTTTGGATATTGATGGTATTACTGGGGGTTTTAACTTTCAAAGTGCTTGGACAACCGCTTATTTAGCTGGACAAAACATGGCGGTGTAAAGTGTAAGGGTGTGGGGAAGAAAAAGCTCCGAAGTTGAGGTACAAGCTCCTACTTTTAAGTATGGAAACAGAAAAAAGATGTATTTTGAGGTGCGTAGTGCGAAAAATACAGCGTCCTTGCTTGAAACCCCTGATTTTAATTATGGGGTTCCCTACACCCTGTTGGTGACAAAGCCTTTAAATCAACTTTCAAGATGGAATTATGAAATTTAGTGAAATTCTTAATTTATTAGCTGAAACTGTTAAAACACACAGCCTGGAAACTAACCCAGAACAAAATCCTGAAATCACTGGAGTTGCAGCTATAGATGAAGCAACCAGTGGGAGTATCAGTTATGTGGAAGGGGGAAAATTTGCCTCTTTTATCAATTCTACTCATGCTAGTGCTTTAATTTTGCCTCAAAATGAACAATTGCAGATGCAAGCAACAGAAAAGGGTATTGCATGGTTAACAACAGCAGAACCAAGATTATTGTTTGCTCAAGCGATCGCTCTTTTTTATCAACCCTATCAACCCACCCCAGAAATTCATCCCAGCGCCGTTATTCACCCCACAGCCAAAATCGGTAAAGATGTGTATATTGGCGCTCATGTGGTCATTTCTCAAGGTGCAGAAATTGGTAACGGTGCAGTTATCCATCCCAATGTCGTTGTTTATCCAGATGCAAAAATAGGCGATCGCACCACCTTACACGCCAACTGTACCATCCACGAGCGTACCCAAATCGGTGCAGACTGCGTAATTCACAGCGGTGCTGTTATCGGTGCAGAAGGTTTTGGTTTTGTTCCTACCCGCACAGGTTGGTTAAAAATGGAACAATCTGGTTATACAGTTTTGGAAGATGGGGTAGAAATTGGTTGTAACAGTGCAGTAGACCGTCCCGCAGTGGGAGAAACCAGAATTGGCAAATATACAAAAATTGACAACTTAGTACAAATTGGTCATGGTTGCCAAATTGGATCAGGTTGTGCGATCGCAGGTCAAGCAGGTATGGCTGGAGGTGTGAAGGTAGGCAATCGAGTTATACTAGCTGGACAGTCAGGAATAGCAAATCAAGTGACAATAGGAGATGGTGCGATCGCCTCTGCTCAAGCTGGTATTCACAACAATGTTGCACCAGGAGAAATTGTTTCTGGTTCTCCAGCAATTCCACACAAACTATATCTGAAAGTCTCTGCTGTTTATAGCCGTCTGCCAGATATTTATCAATCTTTAAAGGAATTAAAACGTCAATTAGGACAAAAGTAACCTTTTAACTCAACATCCTTAACTTTTCATTTTTTCTGGGAAGCACTGCTGATTAAATGTAGAGTTTCCCTGACGGATTACAAGGGCATAAATGCGATCACTTTTATCCTACATTCCGCTGTATTCGTAGGAATTTATGCAGGTAATTGAAGGGTGAGCGCACGCCATAGGACATTAAGATTTGCTAATATTCAAGCCTTACCACTCGTAAATTTTAGCTCTTTTATTTTATCATTTACAGCACGGTGTAAATTAACCCACTATTTAAAAAATCTGAGACCATTACGAATTTCGCCATACAATACTAGCTTTTGTTTTCCAATCGTAATGGAAACCTACGGAATTTGAAGAAAAAGGATATTGGCTGTATGTCCAAACCCAAACTTAGTGATGACGAAATTACCCAACGTGGCAAAGAAATCTATGAAAATAGCATTCGTCCTCTAGTAGAAACACCAGCAAATATCGGCAAAATTATCTCAATCAATGTTGAGACTGGCGAATATGAAATAGGTGATGATTTACTAACAACAAGTCTGCGGCTACGAACCAAACAAGCGGATGTAGCACTTTGGACAGAAAGAATTGGGTTTAATGCCGTCTATGCGGTTGGTGGTACATTAGTTAGGACGGTAGAGTGATCAATGGAACTGTAGTTGGGCTGCAAGCTCAAATAGGTATAATTTTGTGTCTCTCAGGAAATCCAAACATAGAAATTAAGTGCGTAGTAGATAAGGGATTTGAAGGTTTTTTGACCTTGCCACCTGCTGCAATAGCCAAACTTGGGTTGACTTATGTCACCAGGATTAATGCCAATCTTGCCGATAATTCCAACATTGCAACTGATGTTTATCTAGCAACTATTTTATGGAATGGCGTAGAGCGCAATGTTGCAGTTTTAGCTATGGGTCGTCGTCCACTTATTGGAACTGCACTACTTCAAGATTATCATCTCAGTATTGATTTTCAAGAAGGTGGTACAGTCATAGTTGATGTAATTTAAGCCTACGATAACTGGTAAAACGTAGGCTTTTAGCTGTTAGAGTCCCAATTTTTCCAAAACTGGTTTTGTCGAAACAATATGTCTATCTAAACCCAATAACTCAGGACTAACTCCCAGTGATAAAGCAATTAATTGAGGTAAATGTAAAACAGGTAAACCTAACTTTTTACCAATGACCTTTTCTACCTCTGGCTGACGAGAATCTAAATTTAAATGACACAAAGGACAAGGTGTAACAATACAATCAGCACCACTTTCTAAAGCTTCTTGAATGTGCATCCCTGCCATTTTGAATGATTCTGTAGTAGCATAACTAGAAAGAGGCCAACCACAACATTGAGTGCGTCCACGATAATATATAGGAGTTGCACCCACAGCCCGAAATACATTTTCCATTGCTTCCGGTTTGAATGGGTCGTCATTAAGCATAGATTGTTGAGCGCGGAGGAGATAACAGCCATAAAAAGCTGCACATTTGAGACTTGATAACTTGCGGGTGACACGCTGACTGATTTTTTCTAAACCATAATCTGCCACTAGGGCATAAAGAAGATGTTTCACTTCCGTAGTACCACGATAAGGCAAACAACCTTCTTTTTGTAACAACCCATTAACTTGATGCAAGTAATCGGTATTAGTTAACTGATATTCTTTCAAACGTTCATCGACATGACCAATTACTCCTTGACAAGTGCTGCAATGAGTCAATAAAGGTAAATTTAATTCTTCTGCCAGAGCGATATTTCTTGCGTTAACCGTATCTTCTAACAATTGAGAATCTTCTTTAAACGTACCAGAACCACAGCAAGCCGCTTTTTTCAGTTCAATTAGTTCAATGCCTAATGCTTTTGAGAGAGCTAGGGTAGATTGGTGAAGCTCTCGACAAGCCCCTTGAGCAACACAACCTGGAAAATAAGCGTATTTTAGCGTTGGCAATAACATAAAATTATGTTTGAGTTTGAGATGAGGATAACAAACTTGAAAAAGACAGGCAGCAAGAGGCAGTAGGCAAGAGGTAAGGATAAGGAGTAGAGTGCAGGAAAAAATTAATCAACATTTTGCATGAGTACCCCTGGCCTTTTTCCTTTTTCCACTGATAACTGATAACTGTACTGAGGATCACGCTTTCCGATAAGATGTATATGCTCAAAAAAACATTTCTCATCAAGAGCAGATCATAGCAACTAGTTAAGGACTTTTATCTATGAGCCAAGCTGACATTTTTGAAAAAGTAAAGACTATCGTAGTCAAGCAACTGGAGATTGAGGACGCTAGTAAAGTAGTACCAAATGCTTCATTTACAGATGATTTACAAGCTGATTCTCTCGATATTGTGGAATTGGTAATGGCTTTGGAAGAAGAATTTGATATCGAAATTCCTGATGAAGACGCTGAAAAGATTTTAACGGTTCAAGAGGTAGTAGACTACATCAACAGTCACGCTGCTACATCTGCCTGAAAAATTTCTGAGTCCTGATGATCCAGTGCATTGGTCAAGCAACGCAGTCCGAGGAATCTCTCCTATAAGGCACTGCCTAGCCACAACCCTCAGCCAATGTGTAGCAATTAAATTTGCTCCGTGCTGAGTAAGTCCTACTTCTGTGAAAAGCACTAAGCATAAATATAATCTTGGCTCAGGACTCACAACTCAGCACTTTATAAATTGTTCTGCTTGCTGCTTTTTCGCTACCTTTAACTGAATCATGACAGACTATAAACGTAAACGCGTTGTTGTAACTGGTGTTGGCGCGATTACACCTCTTGGTAACACACCATCTGAATATTGGGAAGGATTGTTAAGCGGACGCAATGGCATAGACTACATTACATCTTTTGATGCGTCTAAGCATGACTGTCGAATTGCGGGGGAGGTGAAGAATTTCGATCCTCATGAATACATGGTGCGTAAAGAAGCCAAGCGCACAGATCGGTTTGCCCAATTTGCGATCGCAGCTGCTAAACAGGCCATATCAGACGCGCAATTAGTTATCAATGACCTCAACGCCGAACACATAGGTGTCATGATCGGTTCAGGTGTTGGTGGCATTAAAGTATTAGAAGATCAACAAACAGTCTACCTCAATCGAGGAGCTGATCGCTGTAGTCCGTTCATGATACCGATGATGATTGCCAATATGGCAGCAGGATTAACAGCAATTCACACAGGTGCTAAAGGTCCAAATTCCTGTTCTGTGACAGCTTGCGCGGCTGGTTCCAACGCCATTGGGGACGCTTTTCGTCTAATTCAAAATGGCTATGCCCAAGCCATGATTTGTGGCGGTTCTGAAGCAGCCGTAACACCCTTATCTGTAGCAGGATTTGCCGCAGCTAAGGCCCTTTCAACTCGCAATGACCCAAACGCAGCGTCTCGTCCCTTTGACAGAGACCGAGATGGGTTTGTCATGGGTGAAGGTTCAGGAATTTTAATTCTGGAAGAATTAGAACACGCCCTCAGTCGCGGCGCTCGCATCTACGCAGAAATGATCGGCTATGGCATGACCTGTGATGCATATCATATTACCTCCCCTGTACCCGGTGGTTTAGGTGCTGCTAGAGCAATAGAACTGGCACTCAAAGATGCTCAACTAACACCAGAAATGGTGAGTTACATCAATGCTCATGGAACTAGCACTTCAGCCAATGATGTCACAGAAACAGCAGCCATTAAAAAGGCGTTAGGCGATCAGGCTTACAAGATAGCAATTAGTTCCACCAAGTCTATGACAGGACACCTGTTAGGAGGTTCTGGTGGCATTGAAGCAGTGGCCACAGTTTTTGCGATCGCTAATGATCACATCCCCCCAACCATCCATTTGGATAATCCTGATGAGGGTTGTGACTTAGATTATGTACCCCACACTAGCCGTCAGCAAAAAGTAGATGTGGCATTATCCAACTCTTTTGGATTTGGTGGACATAATGTCACCATAGCCTTTAAGAAATACCTCTAAAACTCAAGGGTGTAGGGTGTAGGGTGTAGGGTGTAGGGGGAAGAAACTTAACTTTTGCCTCCTGCCTTTTGCCTCCTGCCTCTTCCCGTCTACCTCCTTGAACTCCTTGCCTTGTGAACTCCTAAAGTGAACCTGTGGAAAGTATGATAAATATCATTCCCAGATGAACCAAGGGTTCGGCACAACCAAATTATTAGCTTTATTCATTACCAGAAACTCAGAATATCCCGCTTGTTGATCGACAGGCAGGAATGGGATGATGAGAATGATGGGATCGCTTTATTACGAACCCAGAAATAGCAAGCTACAAAGAGTGTTAACCCGTCGTTAAAAACAAGAGATTATGGCTGTTGCAACCCAATCCCTCGAAGAACTTTGTATTAACTCGATCCGCTTTTTGGCTGTTGATGCCATAGAAAAATCCAAATCGGGACACCCCGGACTACCGATGGGCGCGGCTCCAATGGCTTTTGTACTTTGGGATCGCTTCATGCGTTATAATCCCAAAAATCCCCAGTGGTTCAACCGCGATCGCTTTGTCTTGTCCGCTGGTCATGGCTCAATGTTGCAGTATGCCTTACTGTATTTGATGGGCTACGATAGCGTTACCATAGACGACATCAAACAATTTCGTCAATGGGGGTCTAAGACCCCAGGCCACCCCGAAAATTTTGTGACAGCAGGTGTAGAAGTAACAACAGGACCTTTAGGTCAGGGAATCGCTAATGCGGTTGGTTTAGCCGTAGCGGAAGCACACCTGGCTGCTAAATTCAACAAACCCGATGCTAAAATTGTTGACCACTACACTTATGTAATTCTTGGTGATGGTTGCAACATGGAAGGTATTTCTGGTGAAGCTGCTTCCATAGCAGGTCACTGGGGATTAGGCAAACTCATCGCTCTTTATGATGACAACCACATCTCTATTGATGGTTCTACAGATGTGGCATTTACCGAAGATGTTTCCAAACGGTTTGAATCTTACGGCTGGCACGTTCTGCACGTTAAAGACGGTAACACCGATTTAGAAGGAATTGCCAAAGCCATTGAGGCAGCAAAAGCTGTAACCGATAAACCCACCATGATTAAGGTGACAACCACCATCGGTTATGGTTCTCCTAACAAAGCAAACACCGCTGGTATTCACGGTGCAGCTTTAGGCCCAGATGAAACAGCATTGACTCGTACAAATTTGGGTTGGAACTACGCACCTTTTGAAATTCCCCAGGATGTACTTAACCATACCCGCAAAGCAGTAGAACGTGGTGCTAGTTACGAAACCGACTGGAACAAAACCTTCGCTGACTACACAGCTAAATATCCCCAAGAAGCCGCAGAATTTGAACGTTTCGTCAGCGGTAAATTACCAGAAGGTTGGGATAAAGTTCTTCCCACCTACACTGTTGAAGACAAAGCACAACCCACCCGCAAACACTCAGAAATCTGCCTTAACAAACTAGGGGCTGTTTTACCGGAATTAATTGGTGGTTCTGCTGACTTAACCCACTCCAACCTCACTGAACTCAAAGGTGCTGGTGACTTCCAAAAAGGACAATTCCAAAATCGCAACATCCACTTTGGTGTGCGGGAACACGCTATGGGTGCGATCGCTAATGGTATAGCTCTACATCGTTCCGGTTTAATACCCTACGGCGCAACTTTCTTAATCTTCACCGATTATATGCGGGCTGCTATTCGTTTGGCGGCTTTGTCCGAAGCTGGGTCAATTTGGGTCATGACTCACGACTCTATCGGCCAAGGTGAAGATGGTCCTACTCACCAACCCATTGAAACCCTAGCTTCTCTGCGTGCTATTCCTGATTTAACAGTAATTCGTCCCGCAGATGGCAACGAAACTTCTGGTGCTTATAAAATAGCGATCGAGAAGTCTAAGGAAAATGCTTCCACTTTATTAGCGTTCACTCGTCAAAACGTTCCTAACTTAGCAGGTACATCTATTGAAGGTGTCGCTAAGGGTGGATATGTAGTAGTGGATAGCCAAGGTACACCAGATATTATCCTCATTGGTACTGGTTCAGAATTGAGTCTCGCTATCACCGCAGCCGAAAAACTCACCGCTGAAGGTAAAAAAGTCCGTGTAGTGTCTCTACCTTCCACAACTTTGTTTGATCAACAGGATGCAGCTTATAGAGAGTCTGTGCTACCAAAAGCTGTTACTAAGCGTCTATCTGTTGAAGCTGCTAGTAGCTTCGGCTGGCATAAATATGTTGGTAGTGAAGGTGACACCGTAAGTATTGATACCTTTGGTGCTTCCGCTCCTGGTGGTACTTGTTTAGAAAAGTTTGGCTTTACCGTTGATAATGTTTTGGCAAAAGCGAAGGCATTGTTGGGTTAATTAGCAACAGTTAATTTTTCATAATTTTCTAGGGTAGGCTGAAAAGTCTACCCTTTTGTTTTAAGACTGCATTAAGATAAGCTTTATTTCAAATACTCCTTCCTATTCCCTATTCCCTAACTTGCATAGCAAACATGACTATTTCTTTGCACCCAAACAAGCCCCTAGTCTTGGTTGTAGATGATGACCTAGTGATACAGATGCAACTACGTCATGCTATGCAAAAAGAAGGATATAAAGTTGTGGAAGCAAGTGATGGCAAAGAAGCTTTAGATATTTATAATCATTTACACCCAGATATAGTTCTTTTAGATGCCATGATGCCAGTGATGGATGGGTTTACCTGCTGCGCTCAATTGCAAGCCCTAGCCAAAGATAAATTTAGAGATGAATTCAGCGACATCATCCCCATATTGATGATTACAGGATTGAATGATCCAGATTCTGTAGACAAAGCTTATGCTGTTGGTGCTAGTGATTATATTACTAAACCGATTCATTGGGCTGTGCTGCGACAAAGAGTTCGTCGTTTGCTACAAATGAGTTGGGCAATGAAGGAATTAAGACACAAAATAGAACAAGAAAAACTCATTGTGACAATTACTCACAAAATTCGGCAATCTTTAAATTTAGAGATAATTCTGAAGACGACCGTAACTGAAGTACGCAAATTACTGCAAGCTGACCGAGTGATTGTTTATCGTTTTCAAGCAGATGGTAGTGGAACTGTATTAGTAGAATCTGTAGGTTCTCAATGGGAACCTGCTCTGGGAAAAGAAGTCACAGATTGCTACTTTGTAGAAAAATGTGGAAAAGACTATAAAAAAGGTAATGTTTATGTTATCAACAATATTTATACCGCAGATATTCCCCAATGTCAAATTGATTTACTTGCCCAATTACAAGCCCAAGCGAATTTAGTTGTTCCTATCGTCCAAGATAAAAATCTATGGGGATTACTAGTTGCTTATCAATGTTCTGGACCCCGCGAATGGCAGCAATTGGATATAGACCTACTCACACAACTAGCAGATCAATTAGTTATAGCTATTCAACAAGCACATATCTATCAACAACTAGAGGCCGCTAATCAAGAATTGAAACGACTGGCAAATATAGATAGTTTAACTCAAATTGCCAATCGTCGCTGCTTTGATGAAGTCTTATTCCAAGAATGGAAACGATTGAAAAGGGAAAAATTACCCTTGTCTTTAATCTTATGCGATATTGATTTTTTCAAAAATTATAATGATACTTATGGACATCCAGCCGGCGATGAATGCCTTAAACAAGTTGCTAAAATTATTAGTCAGGCTATACAACGCCCTGCTGATTTATTAGCCCGTTATGGAGGAGAAGAATTCGTATTAATTCTGCCCTATACAGATACGGAAGGGGCAATTCACATAGCGCAATCAATCAGATATCAAATCACAAACATGGCTATTCCTCATGTTAGTTCTCAAGTTAGTCAATATGTTACCTTGAGTTTAGGAATTGCTACTTTAATTCCTGATTCTCAATGTTCTCCTCAATGTTTAATTAGTCAAGCTGATCAAGCTCTTTATCAGGCAAAACAAGCAGGACGTAATTGTTATGCGATCGCCTCTTCAAACTAAGAGGTGACAGTAAGAAATTAAGAATTAAGAATTAAGAATTAAGAATTAAGAATTAAGAATTAAGAATTAAAAAACTTTTGCCTTCCTCTACTAACAACTGATAACTGATATGGATATTCACCACGGCAATAAATGTATGAAAACAGTTAAATTTTTCAGTAATATGAAATTATTGCCGATGTTAGTGGGAATTTTACTATTGATTATAGTAACTCTGCTCTGGAACAGGTTGTTAACGGAAGAACAAAAGGATATTCAACAACTAGTTCAACAGCAAGCTATGGCTGTTAAAACTGAGTTAACACAGGAACTAACTACCCGAATTGTAGCACTAGAGCGCATGGGGCAACGTTGGGAAAAAAGTGGTGGTACTCCTTACCAAGAATGGAAAGCTGATGCTACAAATTATGTGCAGGACTTTGCTGGTTATCAAGCGATCGCATGGTTAGATCCATCGTATCGAGTCAGGTGGATAATTCCCGAATCAGGAAACGAAGTAGTAAAAAATTTTGATTTTAATCAAAAACTTCAACAAAAAGCAATTCTAGAATCATCTAAAAATAACGACCAAATCACTTTTACACCTACAGTAAATTTGATTAAAGGTAGTAAAATATTCTTAGCATATATTCCCCTATTTATAAATGATAAAATCACCAATAATCTCCAGAATAAATTTGATGGATTTATCATAGGATTTTTGGGAAATAAAATTCTGCTTGATTCTATTTTAAAAATACCATTTGGTTATCAGATCCAGATTTTTGATGGAAAAGATTTAATTTACAATTATGGCGGACAGATTACAGAATTAACTTGGCAACAAAACCTAGTCATTGACGATTATAACCTGAATTGGCACATCATTATTGCACCTAACCATGAATTATTAAAGAAGTTAAGTTCCCCCCTACCAACATTAATACTGTTGGCGGGAATAATGCTAGGGTTGATACTGACATTATTAGTTTATTTTGCTCAAACTACTCTAATCAATCAAAATAAAATAACAGCACTTAACCAAAAATTAAATCAGAGAATATCTCAACATAAACAAACAGAAATTGACCTGCGTAGCAGCGAAAATCGGTTACGGCAGTTACTAGAAACAGTCAAAGTTATTCCTTGGGAAGTAGACCTGAAAACCTGGCGATTTATTTATGTTGGACCCCAAGCAGAAGAATTGCTCGGCTACCCAACTGCACAATGGTATGAAGAAGATTTTTGGGTTAATCATCTACATCCAGATGACCGAGAAAAGTCTATCCAATTTTGCCGACAGCTAACTTCACAGTGTGAAAATCATCAATTTGAATATCGAATATTTGCAGCAGATGGAAAAATAGTTTGGTTACGAGATATTGTAAATGTAGTAGAGCAAGCAGGAACAGCAACTATGCTGCGGGGGTTCATGTTTGATATTACTGACCTGAAGTTAGTTGAAGAAACTTTAAAATTGCGAGAAAGGGCTGTAGCCAGTACCAATAACGGCATTGTTATTGCTGATGCTAAAAGAACTCATCATCCAGTTATTTATGTCAACCCAGCCTTTGAGAAAATTACTGGTTATACCGCCAGCGAAGTTATAGGTAAAAACTGTCGATTTTTACAAAGTCAAGATATTCAGCAATCAGGATTAGAAGAACTAAGAGTAGCAATTAAAGCTGGAAAAAGTTGTGATGTGGTAATTCGTAATTACCGCAAAGATGGCACATTATTTTGGAATGAATTGAGTATTTCACCTATTTATGATGATCACGGACAGTTAACTCATTTCATTGGGATTCAAAATGATATTACCAAAAGGCAAGAAGCAGAAGCAGAAATCAAAGAAAAAGAAGAACGTTGGCAACTAGCACTACAAGGTAATAATGATGGCATTTGGGACTGGAACATCAAAACCAACGCAGTCTTTTTTTCTGCTCACTGGAAAGAAATGTTAGGTTATGAAGACCATGAAATACCTAATCATCTTGATGAATGGGTGAAGCGAGTGCATCCAGATGAATTACCGTGGGTTTTAGAGGTAATTCAAGATCACTTAGCAAAAAAAACTCCCTTTTACATTAGTGAGTATCGAGTTCGCTGTAAAGACAGTAGCTATAAATGGATTCTAGACCGGGGACAAGCACTTTGGGATGAAGAAGGAAATCCTGTGCGGATGGTAGGATCACACACGGACATTACTGAGCGTGTACAAACACAAGAAGCTCTGAGCAAAGAGTTGCAGCGAACACTGTTGTTGAAAAAAATCACTGCTAAAATCCGTCAAAGTTTGGATGTCCAGGAAATATTTGCTACTTCTGCGGCGGAAATTGGCCAAGCTTTGCAAGTGGATCGTTGCTTGATTCATTCTTATATTAGCAACCCTATTCCTTGTATTCCCTTGGTAGCAGAGTATCTAGTTCCTGGTTACTCTTCCATAGTAGAAACAGAAATTCCTGTGATGGGGAATCTCCACGCAGAAACATTGATTTTGCAGGATCAAGCGATCGCCTCTCCAGATGTATACATTGATCCCTTGTTACAGGGATTTACATCTTTCTGCCAAGAAATTCAACTTAAGTCCATGTTGGCAATTCGTATCTCCTATCAAGGGCAACCTAATGGAATCATTTGTTTGCACCAATGCAGCCATTTGCGTATATGGACTACCGAAGAAATTGAATTACTAGAAGCTGTTGCTGCACAGTTGGGCATTGCTGTGGCACAAGCCCAACTTCTACAACAAGAAACTCATCAACGAGAAGAACTAACTCTCAAAAATTTGGCCTTAGAACAGGCAAAACGCACAGCAGAAGCAGCTAACCTGGCAAAAAGTGAATTTTTGGCCATGATGAGCCATGAAATTCGTACACCGATGAATGCTGTAATTGGCATGACAGGAGTCCTATTAGATACTCTTCTAACTCCCCAACAGCAAGACTTTGTAGAAACCATTCGCACTAGCTCCGAAGCTTTGCTGGCCATTATCAACGATATTCTGGATTTTTCTAAAATCGAATCTGGCAAATTAGAACTAGAAGAACAATCTTTTGATTTGCGAGATTGTGTTGAGCAAGTGCTGGATATTTTAGCTCCCAAAGCAGCAGAAAAAGATATTGAATTAGCTTACCTAATTCATTCTCAAGTTCCCACCCAAATCATTGGTGATGTGACTCGTGTGCGTCAGATACTCATGAATCTATTGGGTAATGCTATTAAATTTACCAAAATAGGAGAAGTGATACTTTCTGTACAGGCAAAACTAGTTCCACGCAATATTAGCCATTCCCCAACCCCTATTTACGAGCTTTTATTTGCCATCAAAGA
Organism: Sphaerospermopsis aphanizomenoides BCCUSP55; assembly: GCF_001586785.1. GTDB lineage: Bacteria > Cyanobacteriota > Cyanobacteriia > Cyanobacteriales > Nostocaceae > Sphaerospermopsis_A > Sphaerospermopsis_A aphanizomenoides_A. The sequence goes on along the minus strand of NZ_LUFH02000050.1, from coordinate 27,645 downwards.
TACAGGTATTGGTATTTCCTCAGACAAAATGAAGCGGTTATTTCAACCTTTTTCCCAAGCTGATGCTTCCACAACCAGACAATATGGAGGTACAGGATTAGGGTTAGTGATTAGCCAGCGGTTAAGTGAAATTATGGGTGGTACTCTTTGGGTAGAAAGTCAAGGATTTGTTGGTGGTAATCCTCATCCCAGATGGCAAGATGAAGCAGCAATTTTATCTTTGCAATCTACTTCCGGCTCAATTTTTTATTTTACTGTCACTGCCCCGGTTGATACTGATTCACAACCAGCGGAATTATCAATTTATTCAGTACCTTTGACTGGAAAAAGAATATTAATCGTAGATGATAATCCTGCTCATCGGAAAATTATCAAGGTAACAACTGAGTCTTGGAATATGCAAACTTATACGGCTGCCTCTGGACAGGAAGCCTTAGCACAACTGCGTCTGGGCGCTCATTTTGATATTGGCATTCTAGATATTCGGATGCCGGAAATGGATGGAATTACTTTAGCAAAAGAAATTCGCCAGCAATCAAACTGTCAAAATATGCCCTTGGTAATTCTGACTTCTTTAGCTCAGGCGGAAATTAGTAAAGAATTTAATGATATCGAAATTGCTGCTTATTTGACTAAACCTATTAAACAATCTCAGCTTTATAATGTCCTTGTCCGTATTTTAGTGAATCAACCCATTAAACAGGATATTTTACAGACGAAAACACCAGAAATTGATTTGCATTTGGCAGAAAAATTACCTTTGCGGATTTTGTTAGCAGAGGATACAGTGGTCAATCAAAAAGTGGCTTTATTAATGCTCAAAAAAATTGGTTATCGGGCAGATGTCGCAGCTAATGGTTTAGAAGTTTTGGCAGCATTACAACGTCATTCTTACGATATTGTATTTATGGATGTACAAATGCCAGAAATGGATGGACTGGAAACAACTCAAAGAATTTGTCAACAATGGGAAGCTAGTCAGCGTCCTTATATTATTGCTATGACTGCTAATGCTATGCGGGGCGATCGGGAAATATGTTTAGCTTCTGGTATGGATGACTATATTAGTAAACCAGTTCAGATTGAGAATTTATTTCAAGCACTGATTCAATATGGACAGAAGGCAGAAGGAAGAAGGCAGAAGGTAAAATGTATAAATGAGGGAATGTTTTCGATTACTGATACTCCATGTTCCATAGATCCCAAAATTATTGAATCTTTAAAAGATATGTTGGCAGGTAACGAAATAATATTTGCTGAATTAGTTGAATGTTATTTAGTAGAATCTCCTCCACTTATACAAGCTATGAAAACATCTTTAATAACTAAAAATTCTCAGATGCTCGAACAAACAGCCCATAAATTTAAATCCAGTAGTGCTTCTATGGGAGCAATTATTCTTTCTCAACTTTGCTTACAGTTAGAAATAATGGGAAAAAATGGCAATCTCGAAGAGAGTTTAGAAATATTCTCTCAAGTTGAACAAGAATACAAGAATGTTGAAATTGCTTTGCGACAAAACCTTAAAAATTAACAATTAAACCCCAATATGCTTGAGTTAATCGTAAGTATTCATACCGTTTCTTTATGAGGCTGCGCTAAATTTCTTTAGCTATTTCTTTGTGTACTTTACGTCCTTTGCGGTTATTTATAAAATTCGGCGCATCTTTAGACAGAATTGGTATCAGCAGTCAGTAATCAGTAAATGCCTACGCCACGCTACGCGGTAAGCGCAGCTATGCCCGCAGGGCTTTACAGCTATAGCAGAAGGCAAGAGGCAAGAGTGAAACCCTGCTTATTATTAGGTTTCAAGGATCAATAATGTCCTAATTAAAGAAAATGTCCTGGAGTTGCAGATGGGATCATTAATATTCTGTTAATCATATTTATTCATTAAAGAAAGAAAATTTAGGAGAATAAAAAGATTTTTGATACATCATCAAGAATTTTGCAAACATCTTCTACACCCTCCTGTTCCCTATTCCCTACTTCAAATTTCAACAGTAAAAACTGCCCCTTTTGGTTGATTGCTTTCTACTTGAATTTTTCCTCCATGGGCTTCTACAGTCATTTTACAGAAAGCAAGACCTAACCCAATCTGAGATGCGGCTTTGTTGAAAGTGCCGATTTCGTATTTCTCAAAAATGACCTCACGTAATTCTGGTTTTACTCCTGGACCTGAATCAGCTACTTGAATTTTAGCTCGTCCTGGTGCTGGATAATCAGCCCGTAAAATAATTTGACTATGAGGATGAGAAAATTTCAGTGCATTAGAAATTAGATTATCAATAACTCGACGAAATAAATTCACATCCAAGCTGATACTGCCTCCGGGCTGAGGTAAATAACTAATTAGTTCTATATCTTTGTGAATTATAGCTGCTTCCATATCAGCAATTGCTGAAGAACAAATTTCACATATATCAATATCTGTACGTTGCAAAATCAATTTACCCGCATCTAATTTTGCCATCAGCAGCAAACTATCAATCATTGATTGTAGTTGTTGTCCAGCAGCGATGATCTGACTACTTTTTTGCACCTGACGTTCCTGTGGTAAATTAGCAACTCGCAGCATTTCTGCGGAAAGAATGATTGATGTTAAAGGATTTCGCAAATCATGAACAATCATATTGGAGAGGTCTTCCCGCAATTTTAGAGCGTCTTGAAGAGAGTCGTATTGTTGTTTGATGCGTAGCATTGATCTAACCCGTGATCGCAATTCCATCCCATTCACAGGTTTACTGATAAAATCGTCTGCACCTACAGCCATACATTGAAATAAATCTTCTTTAGCACTCAGCGCCGTAACCATAATCACTGGAATATGTTTCCACTGAGGATTGGATTTAAATTTCTCACAAAATTGGATGCCATTCATTTGCGGCATCATCACATCCAGCAATATCACATCTGGCTGGAAATGAGCTAGGAGATCAAATGCTTGCTGTCCATTGGCAACATAGCTTAATTCATAACCTTCAATATCTAATAGGGCATCAATAACATCAAAGTTATCCGGTTCATCATCAATAATTAAAATTTTTGCTGGGTTTTCCATTATCGGTGATCAGTTATTATTTCTCCGTTATTATTTATCAGTTATTCAGGTATCGCTTATCAGTGATTTCTGTCACTTGTCACCTATGTTAAGATTTAATAATTTCTGAATTTTCTCTGCTAGAAATTTCAGTTTGACGGGTTTGGTTAAATATTCATTAGCTCCAGCAGCAATACATTTTTCTTGATCACCAGGCATTACTAAAGCAGTCAAGGCAATAATAGGGGTATGTATAAACTGCTGATTGGCGCGAATGAGTCGCATTGCTTCTAATCCATCTATACCAGGCATTTGAATATCCATAATAATTAAATTAGGGTGTTGTTGTTCAGTTAGAGTAACAGCTTCTTGACCATTTTTTGCTAAAATTAGCTTATATCCCCTTGCACTCAGATAACTAGATATCGTAGTAATATTAGCTTCATTGTCTTCTGCTAATAGAATCAAGGGTGAGGTAGCTGATTCAGCTGTTCCAGGACTGGGAGTAGCTGTAAGATCAATGATCAGCGCCGTTGTTCGGGAATTATCTTGCGGTTGGAGTTTATTTAATGTGGTACGAATTTGCTCACGGCTAATCGGTTTAACTAAATAATCAGCAGCCCCTAAAGATAATGCTTGCGATCGCTCATCAACTACAGAAATTACCACTACTGGAATATTTTGCGTTTGTGGATTGGTTTTCAGTTGTCGCAATACTTCCCATCCACAAAGGTTTGGTAACATAATATCCAAAATTATCAGTACGGGTAGGACGCGGATGGCTTCATCAATTGCTTGATCACCTCTTGTATAGATGAAGGTTTGCATATTTAGTTCACTCAAACATCTAGCCACTTGTTCTGCTGCTACCATTGAATCTTCAATGATTAACACTGGTGCGTTAGGGGTTTGGGTAATGCGTAGGAGTTGACTATTCGGGGATAATTGAGTATTTTCCTCACTGGACAATTTATCTATACAGGGTATGCAAGCTGTAAAACAGCTACCCTTATTTACTTCGCTCTTCACCGTGATGTAACCACAATGCAGGTCTACCAATCTCTTTACTAGAGCTAAACCCAATCCTGTACCATTGTGCTGACGGTTCAAACTGCTGTCAATTTGTACAAAAGGTTTAAACAGTTTATTTAAATCTTCTGGTGCAATACCAATTCCAGTATCAATCACTGAAAAGCAAATCCATTGATTTGGTAAGTAGTAATTGGTAATTGGTAATTGAGAAAGCTCCTCTCCCCCTGCTTCCCGCTGCCTGGGTTCTTGACTTTTCAGAGTCCCTATTTCTTGCCTGACAATTAACTTCACTTTACCACCACTGGGAGTGAATTTGACGGCGTTATTCAGTAAATTAATGAGAACTTGACGAATACGACGCTCATCTACAATCAAATCTGGTAGATGGGGCTGTATTTCCACAGAGATTTGAATATTTTTCTTCAATGCCTGTTGTCTAACAAATGTCACACTGGAATCACAAAGATAGCTACAAGCAACAGGAGAAAGTTGAATTTCTAGTTTACCAGCTTCAATTTTGGAAAGATCGAGAATATCGTTAATCAATTCCAATAGATGTTTGCCACTGCGTTCGATAGTGTTGATGGCACGTTTTTGGATGTCTCTCATTTCCCCAAACACGCCCTCTGTTAATCCTTCTGACATTCCCAAAATGGCATTGAGAGGGGTACGCAGTTCGTGGCTCATATTTGCTAAAAACTCATCTTTGAGACGAGTAGCGCGGGCTAGTTCAGCATTGGTTTGACGTAGTTCTGCTTCTATCTGTTTGCGTTCGGTGATTTCCAAAGCCGCCCCGATAATTTGTTTGGGACGGTTTTCAGCATCCCGGTTAAACACTGTATCGTGACTCAGAAACCAGTGCCAATTACCTTGATGATCGCGCATCCGATATTCTATTTCCCAGACATCTTTATCTGTTGCTGTTGCAAAACGGGCATGGTGTTCAGCAAGTTTCAATAGGTCATCAGGATGGGCAAATTGCCACAGTAATTCTGAACCTATGCTGTGCATTTCTTGGTCAGAATAACCTAATAATCCGCCCATTTCTCGGTTAATGTAAACATTACGGTTTTCCTGTAAATCATATATATAAATGATATCCGGGCTGGCTTCTGTGATTCTTTGGATTAAATACTGACTTTCTTTTAAAGCTAATTCAGCTTTTTTGCGATCAGTGATATCAAGTCCAGCACAGGTAATGCCCTCGATATTACCATTGCGATCGCGTAGGGGGTCAATTGTTAGCACGTAGCAATTAAAATTATCTTCCGTACCAATAATAATTTCTTCTCTCATGCCTTGACCTGTGATTAACACCTGACGTTTCCAAGTTTCCAATCTTTCGGCATCTTTGGCCAGGAACAGATCAGCATCAAACTTACCAACCACATCTTCTGCTTGATAACCCAAGGCCGGATTGTAAATCCAGGTGTAACGCAGGTCAAGGTCTTGGTTGAATACCACAATGGGAGAATTATGTAAAGCAATGCGGAAGCGTTGTTCACTGTATCGCAAGGCTTCTTCGGCACTACGTCGGCTGGTAATATCTTCATAAGTTCCCAGAATCCCAATAATATTGCCATCAGCATCCCGCAACGGTACTTTATTGGTTTCTATCCACATGATAGAACCATCCGGTTTATGAAAAGTTTCTTGGATATGCATTTGTGGTTGACCAGTTGTCATCACCAGGTGATCGCATTCCAGGTAGAAATCCACTTCTGCACGAGTTGCAGACATATCATAAGGATCTTGTCCGATAATTTCTTCTGGGGCTTGACCAACATCTTCAGCAAAGGTGCGGTTACAACCTCTTACCACTGATTGTCGATCTTTCCAAAACACACGCTGCGGTATGGTATCCAGCACCAATTGCAACATGGCCTGTGATTCTCGTAAGGCTTTGGTACGTTGCTCTACTCTAGCCTCTAGTTCCTCATTCAGCTGCTGTAATTCTTCCTCTGCTTCCTTGCGTTTGGTAATATCTTCAGCAAAACCAGCAATGCGGTAAATTTCTCCAGTATCATTCTGCACAGGAAAAGCGCGATCATGTATCCAACGCATCTGGCCATCAGGTTGAACAATGCGATATTCTTCATCATACTCACCTAATGCAGCCTTAACAAAAAAAGCTTGATTGATCCGTTCTCGATCATCTTCGTGAATAGCAATTAGCCAAGTTAGAGGTTCTTGGTAAATTCTTTCACGACTACGACCCCAAATTTTTTCATATTGTTGGCTGATAAAAATTATTTCTGACCCTTCTATATTGGTCATCCAAATCACTTCTGGCAAATTTTCTGCAATTTGCCGAAATCTTTCTTCACTATCTTTGAGGGCTATTTCTGCTTGCTTGCGTTCTTTCAGGGCGGCTTGTCTTTCGCTAATATCAACAAATGTGACTATTACTTGTTGCAAATCGCCATCATTGTTAAATTCTGGAAAAGCATTCACCAATAACCAAATCTGGGTTTTACTGTCAGGTCTATTCACCCCAACCACATAGTTAATCAGGGGTTTAAGTGTGGAAATCACCTGATTAATGGGGTATTCTGAAGGTGGCATTACTGTTTCATCTTCCCTCAAAAAATGCCAAGCGGAATCGAGATCAGTTTTACCCTCCATTTGTGAGCGAGTAAGTTCTAATAATTCGCACGCTTTAGCATTGCAGGTAATAATACTAGTATCAACTGCATGAACAATTAAACCCACAGGTAAATTTTCCACTAACAGTCGATATTTGGTTTCACTACGACGCAATAATTCTTCAGTTTCTTTGAGTTCAGTAATATCTGACAATGACATCAAAAAAGCCTGTTGACCTTGCCAGTCAATGGTAGCCGCTTGCATATTTACTATGCGTCTTTGTCCAGATGCTTGCAAAATTTCAATTTCTTCTATTTGATGGGTATCATAACGATATGGTAATGCAAAAGGCCAACCGCAGAGTATTTCTACATCTCGACCAAACATTCTTCCAGCGGCCGGGTTAACAAATACTATCATACCTTCACGATCCACAGTTACAAGACCACTGGCACTGGTTTCGACGATAGTTCGCAAGCGTTTTTCGCTGTCTTTTAATGCTTTTTCTACTTGTTTGCGTTGAGTAATATTCCGACAGCAATATAATATCGTACCTTCACCAATTTGTACTTGTTTGACATTGATTAAGACTGTATATGTTCTGCCATCTTTATCAAGAATATCACGTTCAATGTTAGCAATTTCACCAGATACAGCTAATTGTTGCGGGTCAAATAAATTTTGCCCCAGGAGAACTTGAATGTTTCCCATCAGAGCTATATCTGCTACTGAATAACCAAAGAGGATATTGATATTTGGGCAGATAAAAGTAAATTTACCCCCATCATCAGTAATAAATAAGGCATCAGAAATATTGCTGAGAGTGGTACGATAAAGCTCTTCCGATTCAGCTAAAGCGACTTCGGCTTTTTTGCGTTCTAGCAGTTCTTGCTGCACAAGGTGATAAAGTTCAGCTTGCTGAATAGTAATAGCAACATGATTAGAAAGCTGTTTGAGTAATTCTATTTCTTCTAGTTGCCAATTTCGGGGCGCATCATTTTGACAAGCCAACATCAATCCCCAAAGTTCTCCACTGACAACAATGGGAACTAATATCTTGGCTCTGATTTGCAAACCTACCAGTAATTGTTGATGACAAGGAGTGATAATATTGTTGTTAATGTCATCAACAACTTGAATTTTGCCATTGATATATTTTTCAACCCAATCTGATGTAAAACAAGGATCATTAACTCCTTCTCCTACCAAAGAGATCCATCCAGGTTTAACATTTTCAGAAATAACGATACCGTTACCATTGCCATGATATTGATAGATGAGGAGGCGATCACAATTTAAAAATTGTCTGACTTCCGTTGCGATCTCAGTCAGAGTTTCCTGCAAGTCTACTGATAATCTAATTCGACTGGTAATCCCACTCAACAGCCGTTCTCGTTGTGCCTGTTTCTGCAACTCTACTGTACGTTTTTGTACCTCTATCTCTAATTCTGCATTTCTAATTTGCAATAACTCCAGTTTTTCTACTTCTAACCGCGATACCTCCTGCTTGAGATTATCCACCAAACTATAAATATCCAGCGGATTCAAAGCTTGCAACAAAGTAGTTTGGGTGACAATCCCCAATAATTCTCCCTGTTTACCAGTAATTACCACCCGATTGATCCGTTTTGATTGCATCAGCATTAACACTGACCACAAAGATTTATCAGGAGACAAGGAAAAAACTGGACTACTCATCACTGTCTGCGCTTGAGTATGAGCCAAATCCAAAGCTAATGCCTGAAACTGGACAATATCGCGTTCAGTCATCACCCCTACAGGTATGAACAGAGAATTTTTCTCCTCGACAACTATCACTGAACTCACATTTTCTCTAGCCATTAACTTGGTGATTTCCAGCACTGAATTGTGTGGATAAGCTTTGACTATGCGAAGGCTCATGACTTCCGAAACTAGACGCAACTGCAATAAATCTACTGGTCGCAACAGTTGACGCAAGCTTTCATGGGTGAGCAGTCCTACTATTTCGCCATTATCATCTAGAATTGGTAAGTGACGAATTCTATGGCGTTGAAATAAATTCAGAGCTACAAAAATATCTGTCAACTCAGATTGACGGATAGTAATCACAGAGCAAGTCATCACCTCACCAACTGTCATTTCCTCAATCCTTTGTCCTTCAGCACTCAACCTCACCACATCTCGCTCGGTAAAAATACCTTTTAGTTGAGTACCTTCCATTATTAATACACAACTAGCCCGACAATCAGTCAAAAAATAACTTTTATCACCCCCATCTTCCGGCCATGAACAACTTCCCCGTGCGTTACTCATGAGAGTGATTACGTCACTTGCTAGTGTATCCGAAGTCACTGTCAGTGGCTGATCAGCAACTGCCTGTTGTAGATGATTGGGTTCTATCAGGGAGGAGAACAACATTAGTGACAATGTGGGGTGTAAGGTGTTGCGGTTAGACCAATTCGTAATTCGTAATTCGTAATTCGCAATTCAGAAATTCAGATTTTATATCAATTTACATATTCCCTACCCGTCTAAGGTAGGGATTCTGGGGTCAAACAGCAAATGCTCGCTCCCGCAAGTCTAACATCACCTCACCCCAGCAACATTTATCATCCAGTTGAGGTGTCTATTTCACTTGTTTTCGTATAGTTTAAACTTCAGTTTCTTCATACCATTAGACTAGATGAATGAGCATCAAATTCTACTCCAACATATTTTTGCAGAAATCAAACTCAAATAGTTGACACTCCCCTGGCTAAAGCCGTTCGCGCAAGCGTCTCGCCAGAGATGGGGATTCTTGGTTCACAGACTCGCCATTAGACGACAGGTTTGCACCCTTACGGGTTCGGCAGTCGCACCCTTACGGGAAGGCTTACGCCAACATGGGAGAAACCCCCAAGACCGCGCTGACTCACCAATCGCCCGTATTATTCTCGCACTTAGTGTGTACTGGATTCCACCTCCAACTAAGGCAACTATATAATTCAATCCGGTTCAGTTAAGCCCAAAACTCTTTTTTCAAACGTTAGCGGAGCTTGGCGTATGAATCCTACGTCGTCACACAGCACACACTTTTGTGCAAACGTACCGAGTCTGGGAACTTGTGTAAACAGGATATTAGGATTGCGAAATCTTAAGAATCCCCGTCTCTTTAGAGTCTTTAGAGCGGGGAGTGTCAATTTTGGAGAGTGATCATAAACTGAATTAGTCCCCATTTAGATCAAAAATACTATGCTTGATGCATTTTCAACTAGATACAATTTTTTACCCCGCTTTTCTCGGCTGGCGAGTGTGAGTGTCTTTTCTAACATGATGGTTCCTTTAGCGGGCTTGGTAGATATTGCCTTTCTGGGGCATTTGGCAGATATCCGTCACTTGGCTGGGGTCATTTTGGGAACTATTCTTTTTGACTATCTTTATCGGGTTTTAAAATTTATGCGGTCGAGTACCAATGCTCTGACTGCTCATGCAGCAGGACTTGATGATCCTAAAGCTGTGTTAGTGGCTGGGTTAAGAAGTGGTTTGATTGCCATAACAGTTAGTCTATTGATTCTACTATTGCAATACCCTATTCAGAAGTTTGGTTTTTTTCTATTGAGTGGTTCTCCAGAAATTGAAGCCTCTGGGGTGAATTATTTCTACGGACGCATTTGGGGCGCACCTGCTGTTTTATTGAATTTTGTGTTATTTGGTTGGTTTCTAGGACGGGAAAAAAATGGTGTAGTGTTGCTAATGTCAATCGTTGGCAATGGTTCTAATGTGTTGTTAGATTACCTCATGATTGTCAAATGGGGTTGGGAAAGTGCTGGAGCAGGTTTAGCAACTGCTTTAAGTCAGTATTTGGCACTAATAATAGGTTTAGTTGCGGCTGGTTTAAGTATAGAGTGGCAAGCGTTACCAGCGGCAGTTTCAGAAATGTTTGATTGGGTAGCACTCAAAGAAGCTTTTGCACTCAAAAGTAGCATTCTGATCCGATTTTTAGCCTTGGTTTCTGTCTATTCTATTTTCACTAATTTGAGTGCAATGATGGGAACAGATGTGTTGACAGAAAATGGTTTGTTACTTCAGATTGCTTTTTTGAGTCAATTCACAGTTCAAGGTGTGGGAATGACCACACAAACGCTGATTGGTAGCTTTAAAAGCAAGGGCAATAGAGAACAAATGATCCCATTGCTCACTGTTTCTATGATAGTTAGTTTGGCGATCGCATTATTTGTTGCTGTGGTGTCAATTCTTTTCCCTGAGCAAGTTTTTGGGCTGTTGACTAATCATCAAGATGTGAATGCCAATATTACTGGTTATACAATCTGGTTGCTACCTGTTTTAGTCATCACTGCGATCGCTTTCATTCTCGAAGGTTACTTTATCGGCTTAAAGGATGGTACAACTCTACGTAATGCCATATTACTGGCTTTTTTTGTGGGTTTTATCCCTCTGGCGATCGCTGCTTGGTATTTCCAAAACAACAATTTACTATGGGCAACTATTGTTTCTTATATGACAACTATTATGCTAATTTTGGCGTTAAAAGTACCACAAACTTTACATAATCAAGACTTAGAGAAGCAAAAATCTCTGGCTAATTCTTGATCACCGAAAACAGGTTGTAGGGTGTAGGGAAAAATCAAGTCAAAAGTCAAAAGTCAAAAGTCAAAAGTCAAAAGTCAAAAGTCAAAATTAAATAACTCTTTTCTCCCTGCCCCCCTGCCTCCCCTGCCTCTTACCTATTCCCTATTCCCTATTCCCTATTCCCTCTTCACTGTCACCTGTCACCTGTCACCTGTCACCTAAATTTTTGAATTTTTAATTGTTATTACCCTGCTGACGACGTGATTTAACATTCTGTTGCATTTGTTGGAGTTTTTGACGTTGTGCTGGAGTTAGGATAGCTTTTATTTGTTGTTTTGATGACTCCTTAATTGAGCGCATTTGGTTTTTTTGGGCTTCAGTTAAGTTTAAGGATGCAAAACCGTCTTTTTTCCATTTACCTTTACCTTCACCCTGTGAACCCTGATTTCGACGTTCTTGCATCGTCGCTTTTAACTGTTCTTTTTGTTCAGGTGTTAGAATTTTGTACATTTGTGTGAGACTATTGCGGCGAATTTTCTGCATTTCCGCTTTTTGTGCATCTGTTAGTCCCAAATTTTTCCAAGACCCTTTTTCTGATAACTCTTGACCTGGTTGATCTGAAGAAGAAGTTTGTTGTGCTTGCGCTACAAAGGGGGTTGCTGTTAAAGTTAGAGCAAAAGCAGCTGCTATAAGTGATAATGTCTTGCTTTTCATAAATTATGTTGTGTTGTTTCTGGTTGGATGTCACCATAATATGATTTTACCTTCACCAAGCACATGAGGAAAAAGTCATATTTATACCCATGACCTTGGTCATGATCTAAACTTGACTAGTATGCTGCACAATAAAGTAGTCATACCAATTCTTCATAGTGCCAGAACTTACGCAAAACAGAACGAAAGTGGCGGTAATTCATGAATTACTGCTACGTAATCATAGGGTTTTCAGCCACATCTTGCGTAAGTCCTAAGTGCCTCCGGTTGTCTTACAGCATCTGGATTTTTAGGTTTGATGCTGTTGCTGGACATTGGATAATTGGATCATACCTCAGCCAATTTTTAATTATTCTATTTCCTATTCCTATGTCCCGTCCTATCAAAATTAATAATCACCCATTTAGATTTCTCTTGTATTTAGAATGGCTATTACTGGCGTTTTCTGTATTAATGGTAATTTTACCCTCACCATCACCAAAATTTGCTGCACTGTTTCCAGAGTTAACTATCTGTAGTTTAGCTTTATTTGGTGTCATGGGTTTAAGATTACCCACAAGTAGTCAATTTTGGAAAATTATATATACAGCTACTGAAGTATTTCTAATTTTAATTACTGGCTTTTTCGGCGGGAGAACGGCTAGACTTTTTCCTTTTCTATATTTAATTTTGGTAACTCGTAGCTGTTTGATTTTTCAATTGCCCGGACGTTTAACAGTTACCATGTTATCATTTATTTTATTTTTAATGACCCTAAAAACACGCTTACCTCCTAACAAAATAGCACCAGTTTTACAAGAAAAATTTAGATTTTTCAGTTTTAGTTTAGCTGTGTTATTTGGGTTAAGTTTAATATTTGTTTTACTATTGATGAATGCTGTTTTATCAGAACGTCAGAGCCGAGAAAAACTGGCTGTCGCTAACGACAAACTGCGTCAATATGCTCTGAAAATCGAAAATCAAGCTACTTTAGAAGAACGCAACCGCATTGCTAGAGAAATTCATGATTCTTTGGGACATTCTCTCACTGCGTTAAATTTACAATTAGAAACTGCTCTCAAACTTTCTAAATCTGATATGCCTAGAGCTATGACATTCTTAGCAAGAGCTAAGGAACTTGGTTCTAAAGCATTACAAGATGTACGTTACTCTGTTTCTACCATGCGATCGCCAGAGGCTGGCATTTCGCCATCGCACCCTTTAGAATCACAATCTTTAGAACAGGCAATTGGTATCTTAGCAGACGATTTTCAACGCGCCAATGGGATTTTACCAAGTTGTCTCATCTCTCTAGAATATCCACTACCTACTGAAATGAGTATCCCCATTTACCGCATTATCCAAGAGTCATTTACCAATATTTCTAAATATGCCAAAGCATCATCTGTACAACTTGAATTAACCACAACAGATGGAGGTGTAAAGTTAATAGTCCAAGATAATGGTAGAGGTTTTAATGTTACTCAAAATACAACAGGTTTCGGTTTACAGAGTATGCGCTATCGCACATTAGGATTAGGAGGAGAATTTACAATTAACTCTGCTCAAGATGCTGGTTGTCAAATTATAGTTGATATTCCTTTAACTAGGTGGAAAACATAGAATTTCTATGTGAGTTGTCAACTAACTCATGAAGAAAATAGGAATAGAAAAAAGGATTTGTGTAAGCATTCAGCTATCAGTAATCAGCTAACAACATCAAGAGCAAAGATTTATAAGCATTAGTTTCAGGAAAGTTACACGCTCTTGATTTGTTCTCATTCTTTGTATTTCAGTCTTCAAAGCTGATAGCTGATAGCTAACGGCTAAATACTTACGGATTTGTAAATGATTTAGGATTGCTATATGATTAAAGTCTTACTTGTAGATGACCAAAGTTTAATTCGTCAAGGTTTAAGAGCATTATTAGAATTAGAAACAGATTTAGAAATAGTCGCAGAAGCAGAAAACGGTGAAATTGCCATTAACTTGGTGAAAGAATTACAACCAGATGTGGTATTAATGGATATCAGAATGCCCATCATGGATGGAGTGGCAGCGACAAAAACAATTCACACCAGGTTTCCAACTACAAAAGTACTAATCTTAACTACATTTGATGATGATGAATATGTCAAAGCCGCATTGCAACATGGGGCAATGGGTTATTTACTCAAAGATACACCCTCAGAAGAGTTAGCTGTTGCCATTCGCGCTGTTGATAAAGGATATTCTCAACTCAGTCCAGGAATTGTCAAAAAACTTTTGACTCAATTTCCACCCACATCATCCAACCCAGTACAGTCTATTCCACCGAGTTTATCGGAACTTACACCCAGAGAAAAAGAAGTTTTACAGTTAATTGCTACTGGTGCTAGTAACCGAGAAATCGCCCAGACACTCTACATTTCTGAAGGAACAGTGAAAAATCATGTTACTAACATATTAACTAGATTGAATCTCCGCGATCGCACTCAAGCTGCTATTCTGGCTAATACATATTCATCCTATTTAGCTAAATCAAAAAGGTAAGAATTCAGGAGTCAGGAGTCATATCATGTCCGGTTGAATACTTATCATTAAGACAGCAGGGGACAGGGAGCAGGGAGAAAAGAATTTTTGGATTTCTGCACAACCAGTTAAGTAAGTCGGTGTGAAAAAACAGAGGTATGTAACAAGATGTAAACTTGCTAAAAGTCCCTTCCCTCATGCAAGAGGCAAAAGGGTTTTAGAAGATTTAGGTGTACGGAGTTTTGTATGGCTACGCCACGCAAGCTATCAAAATTCAAATATTATTCCTATAGTTAATTTTTGTTAAGCTAAATATACGAAAACAGCTAAGTAAGTCGGCACGAAAACCAAGGTATGTAACAAAATGTAAAACTTCTAAAAACCTCTTCCCTCCTGCCTTCTGCCTTCTGCCTCCTGCCTTGCCATAACGACAATTTTTAACGCCTACCGACTTAAAATAGAGCCTATAACCAGCAAGCTATAAATGAGTATCCACTCATTATTAACTTAAATTATATTTAATATAATTAAAACTAAATCCAGTATTTTCACGGTGTGATATTGATTCTGACTTCAGGATAATTAAGTCAATAGGGAACTCAGGGTTAAGTATATATTTACATACCCCACTATTGATACAAAAAGAATAGGAAACATCAATATTGGAAAGCTAATTTTTTCCTTATTCACTTTGCAAATTTAAACCAGCGGAAAATAATTATTATGTCCATAAACACAGAAAAACTAAGCATGATTTTGCAAAACTTTGTAGCTTCGACAACAGATGTTCAAGGAGCAGCACTTGTTACCCCAGACGGTCTACCTTTAGCAGCAAGTTTACCCGGCGGCATGGACGAAGAAAGAGTATCAGCAATGTCAGCATCCATGCTTTCTTTAGGTGAAAGAATTGGGATTGAATTAGCTAGAGGTACAGTTGAGCGCATCTTTGTAGAAGGTAAAAAAGGCTTTGGTATCTTAACTGGTTGTGGTGAAGATGCAGTATTCCTAGTTTTAGCGAGTGAAACTGCTAAACAGGGTATATTAATGCTAGAAATTAAACGGGTATTGGCAGAATTAAAGCTGATTTTAATGTAAATGATTTCTCTCTTAGGTAACTCAATTCTCAGTTCCCTTGTAGAATAATACTGCTTAATCTAGGGAACTTTATACCTCTGATCAAAAAGCTATTCAGGGCATTTAGGAACTTACTCAAAACAGTGAATAATCAATCATTATTTGTTTATTTATGGAGTAAATAAACATGGAGATTATGCGCTTAATTGTCACAGGATCGGTAGGTGCAGGTAAATCCACCTTTATCCGTTCCATCAGTGAAATTGAAGTTGTAGATACAGATACCCGTGCCACCGATGAAACAGCATTGCTCAAACAAAGAACCACCGTTGCCTTTGACTTTGGCAGGTTGCAATTTGGTCCTGATATGGCTTTGCACCTTTATGGCACACCTGGACAATCTCGCTTTGATTTCATGTGGGATATATTGATTCGCAAAGCTCATGCCTACATTTTACTCATAGCTGCACACCGACCGAGAGAATTTCGTCATGCGCGTAAAATTCTCAACTTTATGCAAGAACGCGCCCAGATTCCCATGATTCTTGGTCTAACACATACTGATTGTCCTGGTGCATGGTCAGAGGAAGATGTGTACCTTGCCATTGGATACGTGAATGAAGCCGAAAGACCTCCTATGGTTAGAGTTAATCCCAATGCAGGAGATTCTGTAGCTGAGGCTGTCATTGCCCTAGTACAACATTTAATGGAAAGTTGTGCAGTTTAATTTATTTGATAAGTCTTCATTTTTAGGAATATTTCCTCAAGAAAATCAGAGTTTATTCAAGTTAATTTTCGATCACTACGTATGCTGGCTAGTTAAATATTTTAATGCTTTTATAATAGGAGATAAATTATGACTATTACTGGTAATTTTGCAGATTTTTCCTTACCTGAATTACTCCAGTTTTTAGATCAAGGAAAAAAAACAGGTATACTTTATATTGAATTTTTAGCCGCAGAAAATGATAAAAAGAAAAAGCAAGTTTATTACATCTGGTTGCATCAAGGTCGTGTGGTCAGTGCAGCTGATCGTTTAGACCAACAAGGCTTAACATTAATGATTGCTCAAAGGGGGTGGATCAGTGAGCGAGTAATTTCTAGAGTCACGCAAATTTCCTCTTGTTTTATTAACTCACCACTGGGATTATGCTTAAAATCTCAGGGATTAGTACAGCCAGAACAACTAAAACTACTATTTAATAGCCAAGTTCTGCGTCCAGTCTGTGCCTTATTTCAAGTCAAGGATGCCCTATTTAGATTTGAGCCAACATCAACATTGCCTTTAGGGGAAATGACAGGTCTGAGTATGTCTGCAACTGAGGTCATCTTAATTGGCCTGCGTGCGCTAAAAGATTGGACAGCTTTGGAAGAAAAACTCCCAGATCCAACTTCAGGTTTGTCAGGATTGATGCTCAAACAACCCAAGGTACAGCTAAATCCTCAAGAATGGCAAGTATGGGAATTTGTTAACGGACAAGTTTCTCTACAACACATTGCTAATCAACTCAGTATACCCATAACAATTATTCAACAAATTGCTTTCCGATTAATTGTAGTTGGTTTGGCAGAAGAGTATTTTATGGTTGCATCTGCACCCACATTTACTTTAGAAGATCCTCTTTCTACTCCTGCTCCCACAATTACTTTTCCAGAACCAGTACAGGAAACCGTACCTGCAACTAAAACCACAGAAAAGCCAACAGAAAAACCCGCTGTTAGTCAATCATTCCTGAAAAATTTAGTTGGTTTTCTCCGCAGTAAAACTGCTTAATTTTAAAAAGTAATTTTGGTGTTCACAGGGAAGATACATAGTAAACAATAAACAATAAAAAAGGACTAGTTATGACTGTAGAACCTAGCGTTTTTATGCAAACGATGGAAAGAAGAATTGGTTTAACTTCTGAAGATAAATCTGTTCTTAACTCCCACGCAGATTGGGGGCTAGAAAGCGCATCCATCATGGCTGATCACTTCTATGCTTATTTAGGACGCGATGAAGAAATGAATGCCATTTTAAATAAAACTGAGGGAAGAATTCATCGTTTACATGAAACTTTTATTCAATGGTTTCATCAAATGTTTACAGGCATAGATGATTGGGGTCAAGCTTACGCTGATTGTCGTTGGCATATTGGACTTGTCCATGTCAAAATTGGCATAGGCCCTCAGCACGTAGTTCCAGCAATGGCAGTTGTTGTGCATGAAGTTGGTAAAAAGTTGAAACTTGATGGCAAACCAGAGGCATTGCAAGAAGCATTAGGTAGAATTTGTATGATTGATTTAGCTTTTATTGAACAGGCTTATGTAGAAGTTTCTTCATCTGCTGTGTTACGAGAAACTGGCTGGTCAGAAGCATTATTCAAACGTCTCATTGCTACTGGTGCATCTAGTATGTAATAGTAAGTCTACTCAAAGACTGAATCATTAAGGCAGCACAGGTCCAGGGGCAAAGGAGCAGAAGATTAGGCGTTAGCGATGGCTAAACGCTGCTGCAAGCAGATCACTTTTCTCAGAATGAGGAGAGCGATCGCTTTATCATCAAAGATGAACATCTTTTCTTTGTCAGTGTGCTGCAACCGATTTTTTAGGCTGCGATCGGTAAGATAGAATCGCCATAAAATCGTAAATTACAAGATATCGAAAAAATTTCAACATCACAAAAATCCTGACATTCAAAAAATACCAAACTCAAACTAACATCCTGTAAATCCTTAAATCCTGGACATCCTGATTCAGACTTACTAATTTTCTGTAACCTTTAAATGTTACAGCTTACAAGTCTCGACGCGAGAGAAGAAAAATTGTCAGAGTTTCCGGGAGGCAGCAAGAAAAAATCAAACTGACCTTTCCACACAATCTCTATCCCCGCTGGGAGATGCCCTGAAGGCGCGGATGTGTCAAAAGTTACTTCAGAGTAAATTATCCATCCTCTTATCCATCCTCCCTTTCTCCATCCCACACGATCACATAAGTCTTCGTAGTTTTTGTCAACATTTTCCCAAATGCGTTTTTGCACACTAAAACCAAAACGCCCATTACTGTGTTTTACCCACAACTTGTCAATGGTACAGAGGTCTTCACAGGGAAAATCATCAATATCTTCTACCCTTAACCAATCTTCTTTTTCCCGCTTCGTAACCGCTAACATAACCCTTTTTGTTTCCTCGTCTGCTTCTTTCCAGCGTCCTGCTTTGAGTAAATCCCGCAATTTCCTGTAGTCCATTCCACAAGATGATTTTAATTGTATCTCTGCGGTTTGTTGTTGTTGTTTTTCTTGCTCTAAACGCTGACGTTGTTGTTCTGCTTGTCGTTTAGCCTGAGTAGCGGCTTGTTCTTGTTGCTGTCTTCTTACTTCAACAATCATTTGACTAGCATCAGGATGTCCAGAACTTTGAGCTTGTTCAAAATCAGCAATCGAACGCTCATAGTTACCATTTTGTAAATGATATATTCCCCGATTATAGAAATCATCAGCTATAGTTTTTTGTTGTGCTTCCACAATCATACGACTAGCATCAGGATGTCTATAACGTTGAGCTTCTTTAAAATCAGCAATGGAACGCTCATAATTACCATTTTGTAAATGATATATCCCGCCATTATAGAAATCATCAGCTTTCTTCTGAAGTTCTGCTATCTTTCTTAATAAATCATCTACTTCTATAACTTCTTCTGTATCCCCTACTTTGGCTAAACATTTTTGTAACTTCTCAAAATATTCTCTATCTTGAGATGTTAAATAACACCTGATAACCGCTAATAAACCATTTAAGAACCAATCACTACTTAGTGTCATACTGGTTCTTCCTCGCAAATAGAGCCAATATCTAACAGAATAATTTAACTGTTCCCTAGCCCAATATTCATCAGGTAAATAACTTAAACTATGAGCTAAATCTAAAACTAATTCAGGAATCCAAGCAGAACGATCATTTTCAAAAGATTGATAAACTCCTTGATAACCTGATACAATTGTGTCTATTATTTGCCTTTCTAATCCATCTTCAATAAACTTAGGTAATAACTGGGGTAATAATGGTGTCACATCATGATAAATCAGATAATGAATATCAATTATCCAGCCCGCAAATAGAGTATGAACAGTAATCAAAAACTGACAAAGAGCGTCAAAATCTTTGTTATTTAATTTGTAACGACGCGGTAAATTGCTAATATCAATATCAAAATTTTTGAGTTGTTCTTCCTCTTCTAATATCTCTAAATTGTGGGTATCAGGCTCGTTAATTGCTTTAGGATTCTTTCCCTGTTGAATTAGCATATCTCGCGCTGATTTCCACTTTCTCGCTCGTGCCTTAGCTGAATCATACATAATGTCCATATAAGGTAATCGAGCCAGTACAGTTTCATATCTGTAAATAGTTTGTCCATACCCCCAATAAGCTATCCGAAAATTAAGATAATCTCCTTCAATTTCTGATTCTAAAATTAAAAGAGGCTCAGACTTTAGCATTTTAAAAAGCACTTGGATACTAGAACCACCATGATATTTATTACTATCCCAAGCTCCATCTAATAATTGCACAGGTCTAATTTGACTATTTAGATGATAGTTTTTATCTAAAAATAGTCGTAAACCTTGAGCTAAAGTATTCTCCATTTTGGGTAAACCTTGAGTTGCACTGCCAAATTTATCAAAGTTTACTTCTGGAGGAGCAATAATTACTTTCAAAGGAGGGCGATTATTATGAATGTGAGAATCGAGAATTAAAGACGGAACAATTCTCAGCGGCCAATGTTCAAATATTTTATTAACTTCTGGTAATGCAAGGGCTGTTTCTCGCTGTTTAGCTGCTACTTCTAATTGAGTTTCACGGGTAAACTCTGCTAACTCTAGTTGTAGTTGTTTTTGTCTGTCAAATTGTTCTAACTCAGATGCTTTTTTTAGTTCGTTTCTAAGCTGCTCTAATTTTAATTGTGTTTCCTGACTTTTATCGGCTAATTTTAATTGAGTATCCCGATTAATCAAACTTGCCACTACTGTACAGCCACCAGAAATTAAGCTGGAAAAAATAGATATATCTGTCATAGGTGATTTTTCTGGTTGATTTGGTTGTGTTGGAATTGGTAAATCTGACATATAGTAAGGTTATAAGTATCATTATTTGTCAGAATCAGGATATCCAGGATTTAAGGATGTACAGGATGTTTATTTTGGTTCAGATTTTTTGGATTTAAGCATATTTTTAATTTGAGAATTTTTGGAGATTATTTATCATTGAGATTAATGCTCTCATCAGTCCATGCTTTAAATACAAAACTCACATTCTGTAAATCCTGATTCTGACAATTAAAATTCTAACTCATGAAAATTTCTAAAAATCAATCTTCAATAAATCACACTAAACTAACATCCTGTAAATCCTTAAATCCTGGACATCCTGATTCAGACTTAATAATTTTCTGTAACCTTTAAATGTTACAGTTATCAAGTCTCGCCGCCAGAGAAGAAACCCCAATAACTGCTAAATAGGCAAAATATGGGTCATCTGTATTACCACCTACCCTACTGCGATCGCACTAATCCATCCTACGCGATCGGCTCATATTATAGTCTGAAGAAGAGAAAATGGTAACCACAACAAAACCCGCTCTCACTACTACCACCACCCTTCCACCATCTATACCCATACGGGAGATGTCCTTTGCTACTAAGTACTATTTCAAATGAAAGATCATCATATAGCTTCCAGTCATTACCTATAACCCATCCATTACTTATACCCAAAAAACCTTTTTTCTTCCATCCCACTTCTTGACCAAATTTACACACCAGATCATAATCGTATCCATATCCTCTACCACCCATTTTAGTAAAGATTTCTTTCTGCACACTAAAACCAAAATGTCCATTACTATATGTGACCCACAGTTGGTCAATAATTTTCAATTCATCTTTGGGGAAATTTTTACAACCATCTATATCTAAATAACCTTGAATTTCTCTACTCATAATTTTCAACATAATATTGGCAGTTTCTTGATCTGCTTCTTTCCACTTCTCCGCAGCAAGTAAATCTTGCAGTTTTCTATAGTCCATCCCTACGGCTGACTTTAGTGATACCAAAGAACTCGCGGCTGGTTTAATTTCCTGCTGTTTTTGAGCTTGTAATTTAGTCTGCGCCGCAGCTTGTTGTTCTTGTTGTCGTTTTTCTTGTTCTAAACGCTGACGTTCCGCTTCTGCTTGTTGTTTAGCTAAAACCGCTTTATCCTGCTGCTTTCTCACTTCCACAATCATTCGACTAGCATCAGAATGTCCATAACTTTGAGCTTGTTCAAAATCAGCAATGGAACGCTCATAATTACCATTTTCTAAATGATAAATGCCGCCGTTATAGAAATCATCAGCTTTTTTCTGACGCTCCCTTTCTTCAATTTTTTGTTGTGCTTCAACAATCATTTGACTAGCATCAAGATGTCCATAACTTTGAGCTTGTTCAAAATCAGCAATGGAACGCTCATAATTACCATTTTCTAAATGATAAATGCCACCATTGTAGAAATCATCAGCTTCTTTCTGACGTTCCGCTTCTGCTGCTTGAAGTTTCAGTGCCTCTTCTCTAATATGCGCCTGTAAGTGTAAAACCATTTCCCGCCGTTCAGCAGCTTTACCATAACCTAAAGCGATCGCTCTCTCAAAATCCTCACAAGCTGCTTGATAATCCCGCCGCTTGAAAAAATCTTCACCCCGCCGATAATAAGCACCTCCCATATCAACTTTGTCAGTAATCCCCACTAATTGCCAAACCTGATAAAGAGAATCAAAATAGGACTCATCCTCTGGCTGGGAAACCTCTGCTAACAAAGGAATAACGGGTGTAGAGATATCCCAGTCCACACCGCGATAGGACAACCAAGCTTTGAGAGCAGCATTAATCTGAGCCATACCAGTATCACGGCTAGAGAGTTTGAGCAAACAAGCTGCTAACTCTAACCTTAACTCTGGTTCCCAGTCAGGAATATCATTGATTAAACCCTGATATAACTCCTGATAAGTTCTCACACTTGTATCAATAAACTGTTGCTTCACAGCCTCACTCATCCCTGAAAGCAACTCAGGTAATAACTCAGGTAATTTTGGCTGCTGACGGCATTCAGGACTAGCATCCAGCAGAAAATATTCATCTGTAACCCACCCAGCGATCGCACAATGACAGAGAGCAACAAAACGCTTCAATTCATCCCAATCTCTCGGTGCAAGATTGTAATTCCGAACTAACTCCCGAATATCTTCACCACGTTCAAGCCAACGCCGTTCCCGTTCCAGAATCGCTCGGTTATCTTGGTATTTACGCACAAACTCTTCACCATATTCCTTAACCCATTCCGCCTCGCTACTCCCTTCCTGATCGCGACTGCGAAACCAAGCCTCAGTTCGTTCTTTGACAAAACCATAGAGAACTTCCAACCAGGAAAAACTCATCAAGGTTTTGTAGCGTTCTTTAATATGCCCTAAACCCCAATAAGCAAAGCTAATTGATAAATTTTCCCCTTCTAAAGCTGACTCTAAAATTAGCGTCGGTTCACTCTTTAAACCCAAGAAAATTTGCCTTGCAGCCGCTTCACTATTAAATTGTTTACTCGTCCATGCTCCAGCCAAATAATCAATCTGGTGATGCCCACGGCGAGCGAAGCTATCGCTAGTTTGGTATTTTTGAAAAAATTTTCGTAATTCTTCTTGCAGATATTTTTCCATCGGTGGAAAGCCTTTAGTATCCGTGCTTTCCTTGCTGCGATCGTATTTTAATACAGGAGGCGAAAAGAACACATTTAACGGCAAAATACCCGCATTATTTCCTCTTTTCAGTAAATCCCCAGCCACCAACCATATCGGCGAGCTATTTTGACGCTTTTGTTCCTCCACAACATTAATCGCAGTTTGGCGATCGTATTTCCGCAATTCCGTTGCTAGGTCAATATCCTGCTGTTTAAGTTCTAGCTGAAGTTGTCGTTGTTGCTCAAAAAAATACTGCTGTAAATCTGCTCGAAATACCTCAATCTTTTCACTAAAAGCGCGACTCAGTTCACCTTGTTGAGATTGAAATTCTTGATTTAATTCAGCCAATTTAAGTTGCAAATTTCGATTCAGCAAATTTTCTTGAGCTTGAAACTCACGATTTAATTCAGCCAATTCAGTTTGAAATACAAAACCATCTTGCTGCTGTACCTTTTGAGCTAGTAGCCGCAAAATTTCTATCCGTTCTTGAGTTTTGATTCTCTCTTGCTCACGAATGGCGATTTCTTGATGCTGAGAAGCTTGCATTTCCCTGGATTTTTCTGCATTTCTGCTATTCACAAACCCATTAACCAAAGACGTAGTAATACCAGCTATTAAAAAAGTCGGTTCCATTATATTCCTTTAATGAAATCTAAATGATTTATATAACTGTGTACAAGTTATTTCTCAAAAGCTTATTGTAGCTATAGATGGCTTGAGGACTTACGCAAGATGTAGCTGAAACCCTTATTCTTATGTAGGGGTAATTCATGAATTACCCCTACTTTCGTTCTGTTGTGCGTAAGTCCTGGGTTTATCTCTACAAACTCATCTAAATTATTGATTCAAATTTTCAGCCGCTTTTTGATGGTAATAGTCCGCCTCTTGTTGCAATGAATCAGCCATATCAAAAGACCCATCATTTGCCCAATCTGCGGCTCTATCATTGAAATGTTTTGCCCAAGATTCATTATAAGCCGCTTCCGCATAATCTGGTGTCGCCTCACGAGGTATCACCTCAGCATGAAAATTGCTTGTGGATAAATGGCTTTCAAAACTAGGCGTTTCGATATAAACAGAATTGTGCAAATTATCAAAGTTCGACTGGAAATCAGCACCAGAAAAAGAAACGCAATCAGAATGTAGAATAGTGCTTGAATGCAAATCGTTTAAAAAATCGTGAGAATGTTGGTCAAGTCCCTGAGAGATTGATTCAACATGACTGGAATAACTTGAGTTTAAATCGTGATTGAGATCACTGAAATTCTGCGCTGCATGATCAATAACCGCATCTGGGAAATGATGATTACTGACGATTTCCCCATGATTTAATGCGTCCATCTGATTAACCCTTTAGTTAGTAAAATATAGTATAAAATAATTATAGCTGCCATTATTGAGTTCAACTATAGGAATCTTAATTAAATATTTCTCAGTATACTGAGTTCAACCTTTGATGTGAAGGTACTTCCAGGGTTGAAATTGTTCAAGGCTTGGCAATTTTTTACAGAAAGCTAAGTTGCTCGAAAAGATGCGGCACAACTAGCTTTCCACTCTTCAGATTGATTTTACAATAACTTAAAACCGAAGTTATTCAGAGTCTCGCGCAAATACTGACATCCTTTGAGATAATCTAAAGTAGCAACTCTCTCGGCTGAATGCTGTTACCAATCAACAGCAACATTCATTTTTTGTTCAGTGTAAAACTGTTTCATAATCTCATTGTAATGAGCGATCGCTTCATCTGTGTGAGGAATAATGTTCATGTCCTACTTGATAGCGACGAAAACCAATATCCATCACACAGTTTTAAATGCTATACCACATCGAAATTACCTTTTTCTAGGTAACAATGGCTGTGGTTAAAACTCTTGTCTGTCATTAATATTACCATCTACCATCATTGATGCCCGAATTTCAGAAATAAATTGAAGCGGTTCTTTTTAATTGTCAATTATCAATGGGTAAACAATTGTAGACATTCCTTTCTTAAAATTCCTTTTGTTACCTTGATATTTCTAAATGATTTAGCGATAACCTCTTCACAAGATATATTAATTTGCGCTTGATTTATGGAAATTAAATCTGCAATGGAAGCACCATAGATAATTTCTGATATACCAGTCCATACACAAGCAGTAGCACACATGGGACAAGGTTCACCAGTGGTATAGATAGAATAACCTTGCAAAGAAGGGTTTTTTAGTTGAGCAGTTAACTTGCGAATGACATTAATTTCTGCATGAGCCGATGGATCACTGTCTTGGCTGACGGTATTATAAGCTGCTGCAACTACTTGATCATCTTTAACGATGACAGATCCATAAGGTGCATCTCCTTTTTTTGCTTGTTCTACGGCTAGACGCATAAAATATTCTTGGTTCATATTGACAGTAAAATTTAGTAGTATAGTTTCTCATAATAGCTGATTTTGGCTGTTTTCCCAGTGAATGAATGATTTTATGTTAGTCCTATGATATTACTCAACCGATCAAAAATAGAATTCTATCTAACGGATATAGAAACACCTATAGGTAAAGCAATTAATTTAATAATTGCCGCCTTAGTTTTAGTTTCATCAGGAATTTTTGTGGCAGAAACCTATAATATTTCTGATGATGCTCGCTTAGAATTACGAGCTTTAGATAACTGCATATTAATAATTTTTATCGTAGAATACTTGCTACGCTTATGGAGTGCAGAAGATAAAATTAAGTATATAGTCAGCTTTTATTCAATTATTGACTTATTCTCAATCTTACCCTATTTTATTGGGTTAGTAGATATTAGATTTATTCGCTTGTTACGATGGTTGAGAATTTTACGGTTAATTAGGTTTATAGATGAAGAATTTTTATTAGGGGCTGTTAGCAGTGAAGACGGCGTAATTTTTGCCAGGATATTATTTACATTATTTACAATCATCTTTTTTTATTCTGGGTTAATTTATCAGGTTGAACATCCAGTTAATCCAGAAAAATTCGCCACTTTTTTAGATGCTTTTTATTTTTCAGTGGTGACAATGACCACTGTGGGATTTGGTGATGTGATACCCATTTCTGAACTAGGGCGTTTACTTACAGTTTTAATGATTTTAACAGGAGTAGCCTTGATTCCTTGGCAAGTGGGGGATTTAATTAAACGGTTGGTGAAGACAGCAAATCAGGTGGAAACAGTGTGTTCTGGTTGCGGTTTAGCTTTTCATGATGCAGATGCAGAATTTTGTAAACGGTGTGGTACTAAATTACCAGTGAGAAAGTTTGATCGAGATATATAATATTCTGGGTCAGGAGTAGGACTAGCGATTGTGCAGAAGGGTATTGAACGCATGAAAGGAAAGGTGGGAGTTAATTCTCAACCCGGAAAGGGAAGCCAGTTCTGGATAGAACTACCAGCAGTCAGCCTTTTTCTTATAAAATGAGGCTAATCCCTGTTAAAAATTACAAATCCTGAAACTTTCTTCATATTCCAAAATGTCTCCAGAATTCCCTATAGGTAGTAAAGTCCGTGTTATCGCCTTACCACCCTACATCAAAACCGCTGACCCTATGCCCATGCTGCGCCCTGCTGATGTCATCAGTATGGGTGAAGAAGGTATAGTTCTTGACCGTCGTCCTGGAGGTTATTGGGGTGTACGCTTTACCAGAGGTGCTTTCCTCATAGATAGTCAATACATTGAAAGTGCAGATTGAAAGGGGAGAAGAGGCAAAAGTTGTTAATTTTCTGACCCTTACACCCTGTTTTCTCTCAGAATAGCAGCAATCAAAAATGTTAACTTGTGTGAAGTGATCATTTTCGTTTGCAACTATGATTTCTCGTCGCACTTTTATCAGCATTTTATTTGCCGGTTGTTTTGCCATTCTTAGTTGGTTAAACTTTACTCCCACAGTTTATGCTTTGGGTGGTAAATTACCTACAATTAACCAACCTGCACCTGATTTTACTTTACCCACCAACACAGGAGATGGAAAAATTTCCCTTTCTGATTTACGTGGTAAATGGGTAGTTTTGTATTTTTATCCCAAAGATTTCACTTCTGGCTGTACTATTGAAGCGCGGCGTTTCCAACAAGACTTACCCAAATATTTAAATAGAAATACACAAATTATTGGTGTAAGTGCAGATGATATTGATTCCCACGCCGAATTTTGTGATTCTGAAGGTTTAAAGTTCCCCCTATTAGCTGATACCAATGGTGCTGTGAGCAAGGTTTATGGTTCTTGGATTGGCTATGTATCTATGCGCCACAGTTTTATCATTGATCCTCAAGGTATTCTCCGCGAAACTTTTGTGAAAGTAAATCCCAATCTTCACAGTACAGAAGTTTTAACACGACTGGAAAATTTGCAGTCAGAAGAGAGGGTGTAAGGGTGTAGGGTGTAGGGTGTGGGGTGTGGGGTGTGGGGTGTAGGTTAAGAAT